>DVIK01000032.1 GCA_018711385.1 Candidatus Coproplasma avistercoris | reverse complement strand
TCAGCTGTCAAGGAAAGCTTCTAGACTGTCAATATATTAGAGATTACGGTGTGGACTCAGTGGCGATTCGGTTGCGTAAAAGGAAACTTTACGACCGCGCCCTTAAAAGGAAACTGCTTCTTCGGCGACGGGAAGCGGGCGCGCGGGGAAATCCTACCGAACCTTAAGCCGCAAAGTTTATTTAATATAAGCCACTACATATTTACTTTTTTACGCACACTGAGTTGTGCGTATTTTTTTGAAATCATGGAAGATAACGAAGAAAACCAACATCCCGGCGGACCGCGTGAAGCAGACAGGGTCAAACAACTTAAAAAGCGGAGGGATAAAAAACGCAAGCGCATGCCCGTATGGCTGAGCTGGGGGCTGACGATACTGGTGCTTTCGTTCGTTCTCAGTGTGCTGTTCAGCTTCCTTACCGAGATAACGATAAACGACAGTTCAATATACCTCTGTATAGTCGTGCTGATCGTTCTGCTCGTGCTCAACGTCGGCTGCGACATCATCGCCAACGCCGTGCTGTCGTGCGATATCGACGGCTTCAACGCCATGGCGTCCAGGAAGATACGCGGCGCGCGGCGCGCCGTCGCGTTCTGCAAAAATTCCGAAAAAATCGCCAGCATATTCTCCGACGTGATCGGTGACATCTGCGGCATAATAAGCGGTTCGGCAGGTGCGGTGCTTGCCGGCTACTTTATAGCGAACGACTCGGTCGAGGGAATGGCCGTATCCATAGCAATAAGCGCCGTGATAGGTGCGCTTACCGTGGGCGGCAAGGCATTCGGCAAACCGATCTCCATAAAATACAACAGTAAAATTGCCTTCGGGTTTGCAAAGTTCACGACCTTTTTTGTGAAAGAAAAATAGCGTTTGGGGGCGGGATGACAGACGGAATTACTGGCGGGCAGCTCAGGGCGATGAGCTATGAAGAGCTTGAATCGCTCTGCGAAGAGCTTCGCAGAAACATAATTGAATCGGTAATGGCAAACGGCGGGCACCTCTCGTCCAATCTCGGAATGGTGGAGCTCACGGTGGCGCTGCATTACGTGTTCGACTTCCCGCGCGATAAGGTCGTGTTCGACGTCGGACACCAGTGCTATGCACACAAAATGCTCTCGGGCAGGGCTGCGGGATTTGCAAAGCTGCGCAAGCGCGGCGGGGTCTCGGGCTTCCCCAAGCGGGAAGAGAGTGCATATGATTGCTACAACACCGGCCACGCCGGTACATCCGTTTCGGCTGCGATGGGCATTGCCAAGGCGCGCGACCTTTCTGGCAAGGATTACTCGGTCATTGCCGTGATAGGCGACGGTTCGTTCAACAACGGGCTGGTATACGAGGCGTTCAACAGCCTGAGACAGCTGAATACCAACATACTTGTAATAATAAACGACAACGGTATGTCTATATCGCCAACGGTGGGCAGCATGCACGAGTATCTCGAGCAACTCGCCACCGATTCAGTCGAGCAGTTGCACAGGGCACGCAGAGCGGACATATTTGAAAAGTTCGGATTCGATTACGACGGGGTGTACGACGGCAACGATCTGCGCGCGATGATAGAGCGGCTCACAGATATAAAGGGCAGACTTAAAACGCAGTCGGTGATTTTGCATATCCTCACCAAAAAGGGCAAGGGATACAGTTTCTGCGAAGAAAATCCCGAGGCTACGCACGGCATAGGTGCGAAGCCTGCGCTCGAATATTCCGAAGTGCTGGGCAGGCAGCTCTGCGCCATGGCCGAAAACGACGGCCGCATAACGGCGGTCACCGCAGCCATGACAGGCAGTCTGGGGCTTTCGGAATTTTTTGAAAGATATCCCGGACGGGCGTTTGACGTGGGCATCTGCGAAGAGCATGCCACCGTTCTGTGCGCTGCGCTTGCGGCGGAGGGTTACAAACCCTACTATGCGGTATACTCCACATTTCTGCAGCGTTCGTTCGACGAGATAGTCATAGACGTATGCAGCCAGAACCTGCCGGTCACGTTCTGTATAGACCGCGCAGGTATCTCGGGGGCGGACGGCGAGACGCACCAGGGCGTGTTCGACCTCTCGTTTCTGTCCTTTATCCCCAATCTCACCATTGCCGTGCCTAAGGACAGTGCCGAGTTTGCTGAAATGCTGCGGTTCAGCGCAACTTTCGGCGGACCGCTTGCGATAAGATATCCGCGCTCGTGCGGGCATAAATTCGGGCAGGTGCAGCCGGTGGTCGCCGGCAAGTGGGAACTGTTGGACAGCGGTGACGGCAGGTGCGTCATCCTCGCCTGCGGCGAACGCGCCATCGCACGCGCGGCCGGTGCGTGCCGACTGCTCGGCGAGCGCGGCGTCTTTCCTTCGCTCGTGAATGCGCGCTTTGTTAAGCCGCTCGACGAGGAGTTGCTGGCCGGGCTTGAAGAACCCCTCGTCGTCACTGTAGAGGATAATATGCTCGCGGGCGGTTTTGGTTCGCTCGTGGCTGAGCGCTTTGCCGAAGATACTTCAAAGCGCGTCAAAATATTCGGTTACGGCGATAAATTTATCGGGCAGGGCGGCATCGACGAACTGATGGACGACTGCGGGCTTTCGCCCGAGGCCATCGCCGCCTACATAGAAAAGAACATATGAGACTGGATAAATTCGCCGCGGAAAAGTACGGCTCCCGTAGCAGGGCTGCGGCGGCCATCGGTCGCGGCAGCGTTTTGGTGAACGGGGTTCCGCGGCAGGCCTCTTACGAGGTTAAGGATGGCGACAGGGTGGAGTACGCCGAGGAGAGCGTGAACTTTGTTTCGGCGGGCGGCTATAAACTTTTCAAGGCGCTTTGCGACTTTTCGTTCGACGTCGGGGGCAAGGTGTTTGCCGATATCGGGGCAAGCACGGGCGGCTTTACCGACTGTCTGCTCAAAGCCGGCGCGCGCAAAGTTTACTGTATAGACGTAGGCGAAAGCCAGCTCGACGGCAGCCTGCTCTGCAGGAATGTTGTAGTCATAGACAACTTCAACGCCCGCAATCTCACCGCAGACCTGTTCGGCGAGCCCCTCGACGGCGTCACGATAGACGTCAGCTTTATTTCGCTCACATACATTCTCGGCGCGGTCTCTTCCGTGCTCGGCGACGGCGGCGTTGTGCTCGCGCTCGTAAAACCGCAGTTTGAATGCGAGAGCAGGAGCGTGGGCAAGAACGGCATCGTGCGGGGTGCGGACAGACACAGGGCTATCTTAAAAAAGATTTACGACTTTGCTGTCGGTTGCGGCCTTGCGCCTGTTAAGCTGACTGTTGCTCCCGAGCGAAGGGGCAAAAATCTTGAGTATGTCGCCCTGTTAGTAAAGGGGGCAAGGCCCGCAGGTTTCAATGAGCTCGTCTGTGGCGTGAAGCTGTGAAAGCCGCGGTATAAATTTACATTATAATAAATATTTATTAAAAGTCCGCAAAAATATGTCGGACTTTATTGCATATTTGCATAAAACGTTGTATAATAGAGCCGTTATGAATGTAGGTATATACGTCAACAGGAAATACCTGCCGGAGAACTATCGGGGACTGTATAAAGCGGTCAGCGCCAGACTTGCCGCCTGCGGCATCGGCTGCAGGGAAGTGGCGTCGAAGGATGCGCTCGGCGGCATAGATGTGCTTGCCGTTCTGGGCGGAGACGGCACGATACTCACCGTAGCTTCGGAGTGCGCGCGGCGCGGCATAAAGATCATGGGCGTGAATTACGGGCACATGGGCTTTCTGGCTGAGTTTGAGCAGGAGAAGATGGACGAAGCTGTGGAACTGCTCTGCAGCGGCCATTATGCCACTGAAAAGCGCAGCATGCTCAACGTTGAAATAGGCGGTAAAAACTATATCGCGCTGAACGACCTCGTCATCCACCGCAGCATATACGGAAACAGGTACAGCAACACGATAAACCTCTCGGCTTCGATAGACGGTTCGCTCGTGGATAACTATTTTTCCGACGGGATAATAGTCAGCACGCCCACTGGTTCTACGGCGTATTCGTTGTCTGCGGGCGGTTCTGTGCTTACGCCCGACCTCGACGCATTCCTGCTTACGCCGCTGTGCGCGCATTCGTTGCACTCCAGGCCCATCGTATATTCCGGCAAGTCGGAGCTCGTGATACGTTATAACAAGGAAAACACGGCCGTAAACGTATCTGTCGACGGCATAGTGATAGGCGAGTTCAAGGGCTGCATCGAAGCTAAAATAACAAAATCGCAATACTTTACCGAGTTCATAGTTTCCGGTAAGGTAAATTTCTTTGATAAATTGCTGTCGAAACTCAGCAAATGGAGCAGATAAGTGTACAGAAACGCAAGACAGGCTAAAATTCTCGAAATAATAGGCAGGCAGGAGATCGAAACGCAGGAGGAGCTGTGCGCCGAGCTGAACAAGCTCAACTTCAACGTTACGCAGGCGACGGTCTCGCGCGACATAAAAGAGCTCAGACTCTACAAAGTTGCGGGTTCAACCAAAAAGTATAAGTATGTAGGGCTGGACGGCGCACAGGAAGAGCTCAGTCCGCGCATGCTCAATCTGTTCAGGGAGAGCGTGCTCAGCATAAATTATGCAAACAACATCATCGTCATAAAGACGCTGCGCGGCAACGGACAGGGCGGCGGATCGTTTGTGGATTCGCTGCAGATAGGGCAGATCATCGGCTGCGTCGCCGGCGACGATACCGTTGTGGTGATCGTCGACAGCAATGAAAATACCCCCGCCGTGGCGGATAAACTGAGGGAATATCTTCTGTAAGCTGTATGCTTGAAAGATTGGCTATAAAAAACGTAGCGCTCATCGAAAGTGCGGATATAGAGTTCTGCCCCGGCCTGAACATACTTTCGGGTGAAACGGGTTCGGGCAAGTCGGTCATCCTCGACTCGCTCAATTTTGTACTCGGAGGAAAGGCGGACAAGAATATGATCCGCTACGGCGCCGACGAGGCGTTTGTCCGCGGCGAATTTTGCGTGCCTGCGGAGAGCGCGGCGGTAAAGGCGCTTGAGGGGCTTGACATAGAGTGCGACGGAGAGGTCGTGATCACCCGCAGGTATAACGCCGAGGGCAAGGGGGCCATCAAGATAAACGGCAATGCCGTAAACGCGGGAATGCTCAGGGGCGTTACCCGCCATCTTGTCGACGTCTACGGCCAGAGCGAACACTTTGCGTTGCTCAGCGAGGCCAATCAGCTGGGCGTTATCGACGGGCGCTGCCCGGAAGCCGCGCGGCTTAAAGACAGGCTTGCCGTGCTTATATCGGAAAAGAGGGAATGCAGGACAAAGCTGCAGAAGCTGGGCGGTAACGACTATGAGCGTGCCTCCCGCCTCGATCTGCTCTCTTACCAGATAAAGGAGATAGATGCCGCCGGACTTGTCCCCGGTGAAGAGGAAGAACTGACGGCAAAGCGTCGCATAATAGAAAATACCGAAAAGATAGCTTCTTCGATAGGCGGTGCTCTGAATGCGCTCGATTCCGACGGCGGCTGCGCAGACGGCGTTTCGCTTGCCAGGCGCATGATGGCGGGCGTGGCCGAATTCGGCGACGACTACTCCGCCGTTGCGGACAGGCTCGATTCCGTCGAAGCGGAGCTGCGTGATATAGCCGATACACTTTCGGATATGGCCGACGGGCTGGAATTTGACGGCGAGGAGGCAAAGCGGGTAGAGGACAGACTCGACCTCATCCGCACGCTTAAAAAGAAGTACGGAGCCGATATAGAGGGCATACTTGCATTCCGGGCAAAGGCGGGCGAAGAATACGAAATGCTGTGCGACGGCGAGGAGCTGGCAGAGAAGCTCAACACGCGCATACAGGAGCTTGACGATGCGATCTTTGCGGCATGCGAAGAGCTCACCGCCGCAAGGAAAACTGCGGCTGCAAAGTTCTGCGGCGACGTGGTGTGTGAACTGAAGAGCCTGAACATGGCGGGTGCACGGTTCGACGTATTATTTGAAGCTTACGACAGGCAGTCTGCCGACCTCAACAGCTCAAGCGGCTCCGACAGGATAAAATTCATGTTCTCCGCCAACGCTGGCGAGCCGCTCAAACCGCTCAACAAGGTGATAAGCGGCGGCGAGCTAAGCCGTTTCATGCTGTCCATAAAGGCATGTCTCAAAGACCTGAACGGTATTTCGACCTATGTTTTCGACGAGATCGACACCGGCATAAGCGGCGTTACCGCGCACAGTGTGGCGCGCAAGTTCGTCGACATAGCCGTAAATACGCAGGTGATCGCCGTTTCGCACCTGCCGCAGATATGCGCTGCGGGCGATAAGAATTTTCTTATCTCGAAGAGCGAGCGCGGCGGATCCACAGTGACGTCCGTGCTTCCGCTCGACGATGCGGGAAAGGCGGATGAAATAGTCAGGCTTACGGGCGGCGGCAATACAGAAGCGGCGCGCAAACATGCCGCGGAGCTGATAGCTCAATACAAGAGGTAAAATCCGGGCGCCGGCAGGCGCCCTTTTTTCATGCATAGAAAACCGAATGCGGCGCAAAATATTTATATGTTGGGCATAAGAAAGACTTTCGGTAAACTGTTTGCAACCATAGCCGTCGCGGCGTGCGGCGTGTGCGCGCTGTCCGGCAGCGCTTCCGCAAAGGAATATGATCTGTATCTCGGCGGATTTCCCGCAGGGTTCATGCTCGATACTGCCACAGTCGAAGTGGTGGGTATCTTTGAAGTCATGACGGAGAGCGGGCTCAAATCTCCTGCAAAGGATGCAGGCATGCGCACCGGCGACATAATCGTAGGCATAAACGGCAAAGAGGTGACGAGCAGCGAGGACGTTACCGAGATGCTCAGCGGACTGAAACGCGCCGAGATACGCGTATTGCGCGGCGAAGAAGAGATGACGCTCGATCTTATTCCCGTAAGGGACATGACGAGCGGCAAGACGAGGGCGGGGGTGCTGGTTCGCGACAGTTTGAGCGGCGTGGGAACGGTAACTTACATCGACAGAGCGGCAGGGAAGTTCGGTTCGCTCGGACACCCGGTTACGGACGCCGAGGGCAATATAACCAGGATAAACGGCGGCACGCTGTATAAGTGCGTCATATACGATGTAAAACGCGGAGTGCGCGGAACGCCCGGCGAGCTGAAAGGCGCGTTTGAAAACAGCAGAGAGATAGGAAGTATAGCGATCAATGCAGGGAGCGGAGTATTCGGTTCTCTGAGCGAAAATTGCGATCTGAGCGGGCTTACACCGATAGAAAAGGGCAGCATTTCCGAAGTTACTCCGGGCAAGGCGGTCATATATTCCACGGTCGGTGCGAACCACACTGAATGTTACGACATTTCCATAGTAAAGGTTGATAAATATAACCGCGAAAACAAGAATTACGTCATAAAGGTGAACGATCCGGATTTGATAGCCGTTACAGGCGGCATAGTGCAGGGGATGAGCGGAAGTCCCATCGTTCAGAACGGAAAACTTGTGGGCGCCGTGACTCATGTATTCATCAACGATCCTACGCGCGGCTACGGCATTTCCATAGATAACATGCTCGACACATACTGACAAAATCTGTTCTTAAATGCGGCGGGGTTCTCATATAATTCTGGTATGAGAGCTTCCGCCTTTAATTCGCTTAAAAAGTGCATGCGGTTTGATAAGCGTTGCCTTATCGCCTATAGCATTACTGCTATTGTGGCTATTATTACAGGCATAGTACTATGTAAAACTATACAAACAAATCCGTACATGTTGAATTATGCCGATGAATACGTCTACTTTGTATATAATTTCCGCAGCATTTCACTGTTTTTGCCGCGCCTTCTGTTCGGGCTTGTTTACGGGTATCTGTATTTTATTATCGCGTACTGTACACGTTTCAGACTGCTTACGCTGCCCGTGATCTTCCTGCGCTGCATGATGGGAACGGTCTACGCTGTGCTGATAATATCAGTCACTGCGTTCGGCGGGATAGTTGCCGCATTTGTCGTCTATATACCGTCGGCGCTCGTATGCCTTGCGCTCAACGTAGTCCTCATAGAGACAGTCCGGTTCTTCAACCGTAAATTTGCTCCCTTTCTGCCCGCTCTGTTCGCGCTTTTGGGCGCAATTGCCGAGTGGTTGCTTCTGAACGTGCTGTTCAGGGCGGTCATAGCCATGGTGTAGCGTTCCGTTTGTGCATAAATAATTTGCAACGTGCCATACTTTTAGCATGAAACAACATAATTTACGCAGGATATTGCCGCTTGCCCTCGTATGCACGGCAGTCTCGGGCTTTACTTTTACCGGGTTCGAAAGCGGGCGGAAAGCCGGCCCGGTTACCGGATGCAGGTCGGCCTGCCTCATCGATGCCGATTCGGGCGAGTGCGTATATTCGCTGAACGAGCATGCCCGCATGCCAATTGCCAGTGTATGCAAGGTCATGACGCTCACTCTCTGCCTCGATGCCGTGGAAGATGGCAAGATATCTCTCGACGACGAGGTGGACGTAAGCGAGAACGCCTCGGGGATGGGCGGTTCACAGATATTTCTGCACAGCGGCGGCAGATATCCGCTGCGCGAACTTATCAAAAGCATAGTTGTGTGTTCAGCAAACGACAGCTGCGTTGCCGTAGCCGAATATGTGTGCGGCAGCGAGGAGCAGTTCGTTGCGGAAATGAACAAAAAGGCGGAACAGCTCGGTCTTGACGACACATTGTTCGCCAATTGCACGGGGCTGCCCGAAGACACCCAGTATTCCTGTGCTGCGGACGTCGCAGCGATGTTTGCCAACCTGTTGCGCCATGAAGTGTATTTCGGATTCAGTAAGGTGTGGCTGGAGAATTTTGAACACACGGACGGCAGAGTTACGGTGATGACCAACACCAACAAATTGCTGCGCCGCTATAACGGCTGCGACGGCGGTAAGACGGGCTTTACTGGCGAGGCAGGCTATTGCCTTGCAGGCACTGCAAAGCGCGGCAACCTGCGGTTTGTGGCGGCCGTGCTCGGCGGAGATACGAGCGAGCACAGATTTTCAAGCGCTGCGGCATTGTTCGACTACGGGTTCGCCAACTACGAAAATCAGGTGATCCTCGACAGCACTGTAACTCTTAACGACGATTTTGAACTGCGCGGCGGCAGGAAGGCGACATTCAGCGTGCTTCCCGGCGCAAACTGCTATCTGTTTACCGCAAAAAACAAAGAAAACAATGTGACTTTCAGGGTCTTCGATTACAAGGTAAAGGCGCCTGTGCGGCGGGGCGACGAAGTCGGGTGCATAGAAGTCTATAAGGACGGAGTGCTCTATAAAAAGGTGCCCGCCGTATCTGCAGAGGATGTGGCCAAATCCACATATGCCGACAGATTGAAGCAGGTCGCGGGCGGCTGGAGTTTATAAGCCTTACACACAATTATAACAGAACTTTTATTTGACTATTTCGCCTTACTTTGGTAAAATATCTATGATATTTACATTGGTTGGCGGAGTGCAGATGAACGAAAGACAGACATTGAAGATAAACGAAAAGGGGCATCTCGAAATCGGAGGCTGCGACTCGGTAGAACTGGCGGCGCGTTTCGGGACGCCTCTGTATGTTTTCGACGAGCCGTATATACGCGACATGATGTCCGTCTACCGCGACACGATCGCAAAATCATACGGCGGCAACGGGCTTGTGCTGTATGCTTCGAAGGCCTTTTCCTGCCTTGCGGTCTACCGCATAGCCGCGCAGGAGGGAATAGGGGTAGACGTCGTTTCGGGCGGAGAGCTGTATACCGCGCTAAAAGCAGGCTTTCCTGCGGATAAGATATACATGCACGGCAACAACAAACTCCCCCGCGAGCTGGAGTTTGCGGTAAATTCGGGTGTCGGCAACATCGTTCTCGACGCCTACGACGAGGCCGATATGCTGGAGGAGCTGTGTGCCGCAGCGGGAAGGAAGCAGGATGTGCTGATAAGGATCAATCCTGGCGTCGAGGCGCATACCCACGCCTTTGTGCAGACTGCCCGCACGGACAGCAAATTCGGCTTTTCCGTTTCGGACGGCACGGCGGAAAAAATCACAAAATACGTGCTGGCGAAGCCACATCTCAACCTTAAAGGCTATCACTGCCATATCGGTTCGCAGATATTCGAAAAACAGTCCTTCGTGCTTGCGGCAGACAAGGTCATGGACTTCATCGCAGAGATAAAGGCGGACACAGGATTCGAGGCCGATACTCTGAATATCGGCGGCGGATTCGGCATCTGGTACACCGACGAGGATGTAAAACTCGACGTAAAGGGTTATGCGGGCTATCTTGAAGCGCTCATAGCCGCAGTAAAAGAAAAGGCGGATGCGCTCGGACTTGCGCGGCCCTTCCTCGTGATAGAGCCGGGCAGGTCGATAGTGGGCGAAGCGGGCGTCACGCTGTACACCGCCGGTGCCATAAAAGATATTCCCGGCGTAAAGAAGTATGTTGCGATAGACGGCGGGATGTTCGATAACCCGAGATACGCGCTCTATCAGTCCAAATATACAGTTCTGCTTGCAAATCGTGCAAATGAAAAGTGTACCGAAAGGGTGACGATCGCCGGCAAATGTTGTGAAAGCGGCGACATCATAGCCGTCGACTGCGCGCTTCCCGAGGCAAGGCGCGGCGATATAGTCGCAGTACTCTCTACGGGCGCATACAACTATTCGATGGCGAGCAATTATAACCGCAACTTCATACCGCCCGCAGTGCTCGTTAAAGACGGCAGGGCGGAGTACATAATAAAACCGCAGACGTATGAGGACCTTGTCCGCAACGATGTTCTGCCGGATCGTCTGAAATAAATGAATACTTTGCTGTTTTACTGCGCGGCGGTGCTTGCCATGCTGTTTGTGCTTGTGCCGCATGAATTTGCGCATGCCGCGGTAGCCGTGGCCAACGGCGACCCTACGCCCAAGCTCAACGGCAGGTTGTCGCTCAATCCGCTCAGGCACTTCGACTCGCTTGGGTTTGTAATGTGCGCGCTGGTGGGCTTCGGCTGGGCGCGGCCCGTGCCGATCAATTCGGCAAACTTCAAAAATTATAAGGTGGGACTGTTCACCACCGCGATCGCCGGCGTGGTGACAAACTATATCATAGCTTTCATCTTTTATCCGCTGTATGCGTTGTCGTACATGTATGTAGGGACGGGTACGGCGGGCGGCCTCTTTCTTACTACGTTTCTTTGGTTGGTATTTAGCTATAACCTCAGCATTGCCGTGTTCAATCTGCTTCCGCTCTTTCCGCTTGACGGGTTCAGGGTGGTGGAATCGCTCACCGGGCCGTGGAACAAGGTACGGCAGTTTCTCGGCAAATACGGGCAGACAATACTGCTCGTGCTGGTATTTGAAAGTTTTATTTGCAGGGTTGCAGGCAGCTTTTATCCGATTTTCGAGTCATTTGACGTGCTCGGCTACGTTATGACGTTTGCCGTGGATATAATAGGCTGGCCTATTCAGGCGCTTTGGGGGTTGATAATATGAACGACGAGCAGCAAAATTTAACAGAATCCCCCGAAGATGAAGAGAACAAGGTGCGCGCCTCCGACTATCCCAATTTTGAATCGGATGTCGATTATAATACGGTGCTTGACGACTTCGAAGGGCCGCTCGACCTGTTGCTGCACCTTATAAATATTGCAAAGATCAATATCGAGGACGTTTTCGTCTCCAAAGTCACGGAACAGTTCCTTGATTACATAGAGTTCATGAAGACTCAGCCCTCGCGCGATGTGGATAAGGAGAGCGAGTATCTTCAGATAGCGGCGCAGATAATCTACATAAAATCGAAGAGCATGCTGCCGCCGGTGGACATGCCCGACGACACGAACGACGATCTTTATGCAGAACAGCAGGCGTTTATAGAGCAGCTCAAGCAGAGGGAGTACGAGCTGATAAAGGAGGAAACTCCCAAGCTTAAAGAGCTTGAAACCGTCGGCTTTTACTATAAGGAACCCGACAGCGCGTTCAGCAAAGTGAAGATAGTCTATAAAGATTTCACTGTGGGCAAGCTGCTCGAAGCGTTCGCCAAGCTGATGCTCAGAAATGAGAGCCTTGCCCGCGAAAAGACGAATATCCGCGAGATCCCTATGGATACCTTCACCGTGGAGGAGAAGGTCACGTTCATAAAAGCTACCCTTGTCGAGCGCGGCAGAGCAAAATTCAGCGAACTGTTCACTACCTATTCGCGCAGTGAAGTCATCACTACCTTTCAGGCGATGCTCGAGATGCTCAAACACCAGTACATAATGGTTGAGCAGCCCGACGTGTTCGGAGAGATAGATATTGCATTGAATCCCGAGTGGGATATGAAGGAAGATTCAAGTGAAACCTTTGACGAATATAATTGAGGCCATTGTCTTTGCCTCGGGCGAGCCTGTGCCCGTAAAGTACATAGTGGAAAAACTGGGATGCTCGCTAAAAGAGGTAAACGCCTGCGTGGACGAGCTCAAAGAGCGCTACGCCGGCGAATGCGGCATAAACATACTTGCCTTTAACGGCAAACTTCAGTTTGCCACCAACCCCAAATACAAAGAACAGGTGCAGGATGTGATCACTCCCATCAAAGAGAAAGAGTTCACGCGCACCATACTCGAATGTGCGGCCATAATCGCATACAAGCAGCCGATAACCCGCTCGGAACTCGAGGATATAAGGCAGGTCAGCTGCGACTATGCGATACATACTCTCCTCGACCTCGGCATGATCGAGCCCTGCGGCAGAAAGGATACCATAGGTAAGCCTATCCTTTACGCCACGACCGATAATTTCCTTAAACGTTTCAAGCTCAATTCCATCGACGAGTTGCCCGACTACGACGAACTGATGGCGCAGATAGCCGAACTGAACAGCATGGCCTTTGCCGAAGACGAGGACGATTCGAACTACCTGTACAAAAAGGACGAATACGATCCCGAGGCCGACGCCGAGCGGCAGCCTGCGCAGAAACAGGAGAACGGTCCCGTCGTGGAGGACGGCTACGAACTTCCCGATTTCCTCGGCGAAGACGATGACGTGATAAAGATAAAAGATCGATCCGGGCCTGAAGATAATTGACCCGCGGAGCCGCAAGGCTCCGCTTTTTTGTATAATAATTTTTTTGTTACGGATAATATTCATGTGCAGAATCTTGTTGTCTATGGCGTAAGCGCGCTGTTCATGCTCAGTCTTGTGCCCGTCTATACCAGCGTTTACCTGTATGCGGACGGCGGCAGAAGGTATGTTTCGGCTTCGGTATACCTCTGGCGGATATTCAGACCGCTGCAGCTGAGCACTGCCGACGACGGTAGGATGCAGATGAACGGCAGGGAGTTTGAATTGGACCCCGCAGAGGCGCTGCGTGCAGGCAAAGAGGTGCTCGACAACCTTTGCCTGTTCAAACTTGTGCAGCTCTGCGACATCGGGATGCAGAGCGGATACGGGGCATATCTTGCACTCTTTCAGCGCATGATCGTGCTGCCGCTGTATAAATATATAGAGCTTTCGGGCAGCGCATGCAAACTTAAAAATTATACCGTGCTGAATGACTGCCACGACGGAGTGATATGGTGCGGAAAGGCAGTCTGCGTGTTCAATATAGTGGCCGCCGTAAAAATACTGATCTGCATTTTAAGGGGGAACAGCAATGAAGATTAAAAAGGGCAGAGAGAACGATTTCGACCGCCCTCCGAAGGCGCTTGAAAAGGTGGCGGATGCCAACACCGTGATAGGTGAACCTATAATCACGGTGAGCGGCTCGCAGGTGATACCGCTCTCGTCGGTGACGGTGGTAAATCTCAACGGCGGCGGCGAATACGGGGATATAAGAACTTTTAAGATAACAGAGGGATTCAAGGTGGCGGGCGGCAACGGCACGGTGATCACCGTGAAGCCGCGCGGCTTTCTTGTCGACGACGGCAAGGGTTGCCGTCTCCTTAAAATGGAGGAGAGCGCGATCGATACCATCATAGAAAAGACGGGCGATCTCGTGCATACCATACAGGAAAATGTATAAGCACAGGATTGTCGCCGTTGCCGCGGCGCTGTGCGCGCTGGTCGTTATTTCTGCGGCGGGAGCGCCCGTTGCAATGGCCGAAGGCGGAAGCGCCTGCATTGCGATGGAACTTACGACGGGCGCTGTAATCGAAGAGGACAACGCTGACGCAGAGCTGCCCATGGCCAGCACAACGAAGATAATGACGGCGCTGCTGGTATGCGAGGACTGCGACACCGACGAGGTGGTGTGCGTTCCCGGCGAGGCGGCAGGAGTCGAAGGTTCGAGCATCTACCTTAAAAAGGGCGAAGAGATAGACGTACGCGACCTTCTTTACGGCTTGATGTTGCGCTCGGGCAATGACGCCGCGACTGCGCTTGCCATAATACACAGCGGCAGCGTGGAAAAGTTTGTTGCGGGGATGAATGCGCGTGCAAAGCAGCTCGGCGCGGATAATACCAATTTCTGCAATCCCAGCGGACTGCCCGACGCGGGACACTATACTACCGCGCGCGATCTGTGCCGCATAGCCTGCGCCGCGATGAAAAACGAGCTGTTCCGCAAGGTGGTCGGAACGCGCATCTGGAAGGGAAGGTTCAGGACTTACAGCAACAAGAACAAGCTGCTTTACAGCTACGAAGGGGCAACGGGCGTAAAGACGGGCTACACGGTAAACGCAGGCAGATGCCTCGTGTCGTCGGCAAAGCGCGACGGCATGGAGGTAGTGTGCGTGGTGCTCAATCACCGCGACATGTACTCCGACAGCGCCGACATGCTCGACAGGGCATTTGAAAATTATGCTTTGGAGCGACTTACGACGGACAGGGTGTTTATCTGCGGCGGCAGGGCGTGCTCGCTAAAAACGGCACGGGAACTTGTGGTAAAACGGGGCGCGCAGTTAAGGTTTGAGTGCGTTCCGGGCAGCGGTGAAGACGGCAGTTGCGGCAGGTTGAATATTTTTGCGGAAAATGACTTGATTTTTGCGGAAAATTTATATAGTATAGTCTAAAGAACATTTTTAAGGCTTTACTATGAGGATAAACAAATTTCTTGCACAGTGCGGCATCGCAAGCAGAAGGGCGTGCGACGGTCTCATCGCGGACGGAAAGGTGCGCGTAAACGGCAGGCCCGCCGAGCCCGGGATGGATGTGGGCGAGGGCGACAGGATAGAGGTTGCCGGCAGGCCCGTTGCCATAAAGAAGAACGAATATTATCTGCTACACAAGCCAAAGGGGTATCTTTGCACCGTCTCCGACGACAAGGGCAGAAAGACTGTTATGGACATACTCGGCAGCGGCGTGGGCAGGGTGTACCCCGTTGGCAGGCTGGACTACGACAGCGAGGGTCTGCTCATTCTCACTACCGACGGCGAGCTTGCCCAGCATCTTACACACCCTTCGAACGAAGTGCCCAAGACCTACCTCGTAAAGGTGGAGGGCAGGCTTACGGAGGCAGACTTAAACCCCATACGCAGCGGGATAGAGATCGAGGGCGGCTACGTCACAAAAAAGTGCAGGGCTCACATCGTTGAGACCAACAGGGATTACACAAAGGTTGAACTTGTGCTGCGCGAGGGCAAGAACAGGGAGATACGCAAGATGTTTGCCGCGATAGGCAGAGAGGTTAGCCTGCTCAAACGCACCAAGGTGGGCGAACTTACACTGCGCGGACTCGACCGCGGCTCGTTCAGAAAGCTCACCCCTGCGGAAGTCGCATATCTCAAATCGCTGTGACGGCGGAAGATATATCATAAAAGAAAAAGACCGGCTTCAGACCGGCCTTTTATCTTTTCAATGTTATATATTGCGCATCAGGCCTACGACCTTTCCGAGCACGGATACGTCGTCGAACACGAAGTCGCTCATGCTGTCGTTTTCGGGGTGAAGGATGAACTTGCCGTCGCGCCTGTAAAAGCGCTTTACGGTGGCGCTGTCGTCGACGAGCGCTACCACAATGTCGCCGTTGTCGGCAGTGTTCTGTTTTTTTACGACTATTTTGTCGCCGTCGAGCATGCCTATCTTAATCATAGAGTCGCCCTTGACGGTGAGCATGAACATATCGTCGCCACCGAAGAAGTCGGCGGGCAGGGCATAGAAGCCTTCATAGTTTTCATCAGCAAATATGGGCTGGCCTGCGGCGACCGTTCCGACGAGCGGCACGGTGACCGTCTTTTCCTCGGACTTGCCGAGCGAGACGGCGCGCTTTTTGTTGCCCGCCTTTTTTATCAGTCCGCGCTCGCTGAGCTTGTTCATGTACTGATAGGCCGTCGCAGTGGATTTTATGCCGCAATTTGCACAGATCTCGCGCACCGTGGGCGAATATCCGTTCTCGGTTATGTAATCTTTGATGAAGTTATAGACCTGCTCGTATTTTTTATTATCTTTCATATCCGTAGCTCCTGTAAACATTATAACACATATTTTTTTATATTGCAAACAAACGTTTATATAAATTTTGCTTGAAATAAAATTTTTTATGTGTATAATATAGGCGAGGTGACGATATGAGCGATGACAAGAAGATTTACGGGCAGGAGTGTGTGCTCTACGACAGGGAGTGCATCGGCTGCATGGAGTGCGAGGTCTGCGACCTCGATCCGGATAAAATATGCGACAACTGCGGCAAGTGCCTGGATATAAAGGAATTTGCCGCCATAAAGATAGACGGAATAGTGGGGCTAGACGAAGAAGATGGGCGCAACCGCTGAAGTTACGCCCTTTTTATATATTTTTTAAGTCTGGCAAGCCGCGTGTTTTCTACAGTGCAGTCTATTTCGATGCCGTCTTCACCGTACCTGCGCGAATGTTCGGCTATGTCTTCGGCAAGGGAGGAAAATTCAGAGACTTCAGAATAGGGAACGCACAGCGTGCAGTCTGTAAAGCGTTCCTTGAATACGTCATAAACGGCCTGTTTCAGCCCGTCTATATTCTGCCCGTACTTTGCCGAAATGCACACAAAGTCGGCGTACGGCGTGAGATCTTCTATATCCTCGCACTTGTTGAGCACTTTTAAGTACGGCCTGTCAAAACCCAGCCCTTCAAGCGTCTGCATCGTTGTGGTGAACTGCATGTCGTGATCGCCCGTCGCATCGCACACTATCAGCGCCAGGTCGCAATTCAGCGCGCTCTCGAGCGTGGATCTGAACGCCTCAATGAGTTCGTGCGGCAGGTCCTGCAAAAAGCCCACGGTGTCCACGAGCAGAAAGTCGAGCCCGCCTATGTTCATCATGCGGGCTGTGGGATCGAGCGTAGCAAACAGGGCGTCCTTTTCAAGCACCCCCGCGCCGGTGAGCCTGTTCATCAGGGTAGATTTGCCTGTATTGGTGTAACCAACAAGCGCAATCGTGCGTATATTGCGCTTTTCGCGCCGCTTTACCGTGAGCGCACGCCTTCGTTCGGTATCTTTAAGCCTCTGCTCAAGGTAATTTATCCGCGTGCGTATGTGCCTTCTGTCGGTTTCGAGCTGGGTCTCGCCAGGTCCGCGCGAACCTATGCCGCCGCCCAGGCGGGAGAGGGCTTCGCCCTTGCCCTTTAAGCGGGGATATAGATATTTCAGCTGTGCGAGTTCCACCTGGATTTTACCCTCGGCAGAGGTCGCCCGACCGGCAAAGATGTCGAGTATCAGCGTGGTGCGGTCTATCACCTTTCTGCCGTCGAGCGCGGCCGAGATGTTCAACGTCTGCGAGGGGGAGAGGGAGCCGTTGAATAGCACGGCTATGTCATCCAGGCCGCTCAGAAGCGAGCGGATGTGTTCAAGTTTTCCGCTGCCGAGATAGGTGGCGGGATTTATATTTTTTATCGTCTGATAGGTCGTGCCGCAGTACTCTGCGCCGGCGCTCTCAATAAGCGCCACAGCCTCTTCGTGCAGGGCACGGCAGTTATCATCCAGCCTGGGCTGGATAACATATACTTTTTCCATAAATTATTGTTCGTCGTCGGGCCGCGTAAGTTTCACCTTGCCCACGACGGAGCGGCGGTTGTCGTCGCTTATGGCGGCGTAGTGCTTGCGTGTGGTGTTGACGTCCTTATGGCCGAGGATGTCTGCAACTATATATATGTCGCCCGTGGCCTTATACAGCTGCGTGCCGTAAGTGCTGCGCAGCTTGTGCGGCGAGATCTTTTTGAGCGGCGAAACTATGCGCGCATACTTCTTTACGAGGTTTTCCACCGCGCGCACGGTGAGCCGTCTGTTCTGCGCCGAGATGAACAGCGCGCCGCCGTCCTCAGAATCGGGGCGCCTGCGTTCGTCCTTCTGGTCGATATATCGCATGAGCGCCGCCGCCACGTCCTTGTCGAAGTAGAGTATGGACTTGCCGCCGCCCTTGCGCGTGACGATGAACGAGTTATTGTCGAAGTCGAGATCTTCGTCGTTCAGTCCCACAAGCTCGCTTATACGTATGCCTGTGCCGAGGAACAGCATGAGAATGGCCGTGTCGCGCACCTTGTTTTTATCGTGATATGCACGCTGATGGGGAGACAGCCCGTCGCCGCTCTCCGCCGTGCTTATGATGTTGTAAACTTCGTTCTGTTCAAGGCGGATTATCGGCTTTTCGTGCAGTTTGGGCGTGGCGACCTTGGCGGAGTTGTCCACCGATATAAGTCCTTTGTTAAAGAAGTGCTTGAACATCGCCCGCACGGACGAAAGTTTGCGCGCTTTTGCGCGTTCGTTGCAGTAGTGGTCGCGCCCACCGTATTTATAGTGCGTGAGAAAGCCGAGATAATATTCTATGTCGGTGTTGGTTACGCCCTCGAGGTCGCTCAAAGTGAATTCCTTGGCCTGCTTTTTTCCGCGATACATTCGCTCCTGCATGTAATAGAAAAATATTTTCAGGTCGTGCGCGTAGTTGAGGCGGGTGAGCGCGCTCGTCTGGTTCTCTATTGCGACGAAATAGTCGTAGCAGAACGGGGGGAGCTCCTCGTTTAACAGCCGCTCAACAGTTTCTATGTTCTTGTTGTTTCGCTGAACGTAATAATCAGATTTTTTCATACCAATCAAATTATACCCCGCCGGGGGCACAATGTCAAATATTTTACGAAGTGTTGTGCTTGACAGCACAGATTTTAGCCTGTATAATGTGATGTAACGTAAAAGTTGAAACCGCAGCCGGCGGTTGAGGGAGAAGAGATGATAGTTTTGCGGCAGTGGCGCCCCGAAGACGCGCCCGGGCTTGCGAGAGCTGCAAATTCAGAGGGAGTGGCATACAATCTGCGCGAGGGCTTTCCACAGCCATATACAGAGGAGAACGCCCGCGCCTTTATAGCGGCGTGCCGCGAATGCGAGGGGCGCACCAACATAGAGCGGGCTATAGAGGCCGACGGTAAGATCGCCGGCACGGTGGGGATAAGGTTGAAAGCGCAAAAACCAGGGGAGGCCGTTACAGGCGAGCTGGGCTATTGGCTGGATAAAGATTGCAGAGGAAAGGGAGTGATGACCTTTGCCGTGGAAAATATCTGCCGCCAAGCGTTCGAAGAGTACGGTGTGGCAGAAATAACGGCGGAAGTGTTCGAACGGAACAGGGCTTCGGTAAGGGTGCTCGAAAAGAACGGTTTCAGTTTTTCGGGAGAAGTATTCTGCCGCAAGGACGGCGAAATGCTGAGGGTGCTCAGATTTTCTTTGTCGAGGACAGGGCTGTAAGCAGAGGCAACTGCTGTCGTAAAAGAAGTCAATAGTTGAAAAAGTATTTCAGCGGAAAAGTGATGGCGGGCTGCAGCGGCAAAAATTTGACCGTGCACGGCGAAAGGGGGCAATGCCCGTTCCCCTCTCTTATTTTTCTGTAAAAAGGAGTGTATATAATTATTCGTAAAACACAGCTTTTACGAAATGTTAGGCTGAATTTAATGAATAAGAGTGAAACGTAATTGCGGCGGCCGCTGATACTGCAGCTGCTGGCCGCGGGATAATTAACGCGTGTACTGTGTTTTTACGTAGATTTGCTCGTATTATTTCCGGTATTCTGTCTCAGAGGCTGTAAATCGGCTATGAAAATTCGCATCGCTGCACATGCTGAGAACACATAATTGCGCCTTTTGGCGCGTAATAGTTGCGAAAACCGTTCTGTTGCTGCCATTTCGCCCGCAATCAGGCGCGGTGTCAATACTCCGTTTATTGCCCGGCACTATTGTTCGATTTAATAAATAACAACAATATGTTGTTGTTATGTCTGGCATAGTACAGTGTATTTAGCGTGAAACAAGGGCGGCGCTTGATTGCGCCGCCCTCAGCTTTTCAATTTTTGAGCGATTTGAGGTTCCAGATATTGTCGGCATATTCCTTGATAGCCCTGTCTGCGGCAAAGATGCCCGAGGAAGCTATGTTCATCAGCGACATCCGGTTCCACTTCTTTTTGTCTGTTGAATACAGCCTGGATATGTCGTGCTGGGTCTGCCTGTAAGATTCAAAGTCGGCCATGCACATGTAGGGGTCTGCAATTGGCGCGCCCATCGTGCCCGTGGTCAGGTATGCTGCTATGTCGGAGAACGACTGTCCGTTGAATCCCACTATGAGCGCCTCTATCACCCTGCGCAGCCTGGGAGAATCGTTGTAGTACTTGTTCGAGCTGTAACCCGACTTCCATATGTCGTCCACTTCGCCAGCCTTGAGTCCGAAAATGAAAATATTCTCGTCGCCGACCGCCTGAGCCATTTCAACGTTCGCGCCGTCGAGCGTACCTATGGTGAGCGCGCCGTTTATCATGAACTTCATGTTGCCGGTGCCGCTGGCTTCTTTACCCGCAAGCGAGATCTGTTCGGATATTTCCGATGCGGGCATGAGCTTTTCCGACATGGTGACGTTGTAGTCTTCCATGTACACGACGTTCAGCTTTTCGTTTATCTTTTTGTTTTTCTTTATATCTTCGGCAAGGAAATTTATCAATTTTATGATATTCTTTGCCATCTGATACCCCTGAGCCGCCTTTGCACCAAAGATATAAGTCTTTGGCTGAATGTCGAGGTCGGGATTTTCCCTGAGATCGAGATAGGTATCTATGATGTTCAGAGCGTTGAGCAGCTGACGCTTATATTCGTGGAGACGCTTTGCCTGAACGTCGAACAGCGTCTCGGGATCGATGAGCACGCCCTGCTTTTTGAAGGCATACTCTGCAAACTGCTGCTTTTTGATCGTCTTTATCTCGCCGAGGCGTTTAAGCACGCTCTCGTCGTTTTTGAACTTTTTGAAGTTTTCGAGCACGGGCGCGTTTAGCACATATCCGTCGCCGATGCACTCGTTGAGCAGCTCGCAAAGTTCGGGGTTGGACTGGCACAGCCACCTGCGGTGCGCGATGCCGTTGGTCACGTTTGTGAACTTTTCGGGAGTATAGTCATAGAAGTCCTTGAAAATCGAGTGCTTGATGATGTCGCTGTGCAGCGCCGATACGCCGTTTACCTTATGACCGCCGTAAACCGAAAGGTTAGCCATCTTGACCTTGTCGTATTCGAGTATTGCCATGCGCGAGATCTTGCCCCACTCTCCGGGATACTTCTTCCACAGGTCTTCGCACATGCGCCTGTTTATTTCCTGGATTATGGAGTATATGCGGGGGATCTTCCTGCGCACAAGATCTTCCGACCAGGTTTCGAGGGCCTCTGCAAGCACCGTGTGGTTGGTATATGCGCATGTCGCGGTGGTTATCGCCCACGCCTCGTCCCAGTTGAAGAAGTTTTCGTCCACGAGCACCCTCATCAGCTCGGGTATGGCCATCGCGGGGTGGGTGTCGTTCAGGTGAATGGCAGCAAGTTTGGGCAGCTCTCTCAGGTCGCCGTATCTGTGTTTGTGGTCGGATACAATGTTCTGTATGGATGCCGAGCAGAGGAAATACTGCTGTTTGAGCCTGAGCGACTTGCCGCCCTCGTGATTGTCTGCAGGATAGAGCACTTTGGTGATGAGGTCGGCGTCGTTGTCTTCGCTCATCGCCTGATAGTATTCGCCCTGCGAGAACAGCTTCATGTTGAAGTCCTGAACGGGCTTAGCCTTCCACAATCTGAGTACGGAAACGGCATCGCTGTCTTTACCGGAGATCATCATGTCGTATGCTATCGCTTCGATCTCGGTGCAGTTGATGTATTCGGTCTGCATGCCGTATTTGGTCCACTTCTCCTGAACCTGGCCGTCGAACCTTACTTTGAAAGACTTATCGCTCCTGTTGGTGAGCCACACCTCGCCGCCGGGCAGCCATACGTCGGGCAGTTCTATCTGCCAGCCGTCTACGATCTTCTGTTTGAACAGACCGAATTCGTAGCGCAGCGAATAGCCCATCGCGGGGTAGTTGCCGGTCGCGAGCGCATCCATAAAGCAGGCTGCAAGCCTGCCGAGGCCGCCGTTGCCGAGGCCTGCATCCGGCTCGAGTTCATACAGGTTTTCAAGGTCGAAGCCGTATGAAGAAACGACCTTTCTGTATACGTCGGTTGCACTCAGGTTATATATGCTGTTTTTGAGCGATCTGCCAAGCAAAAATTCCATGCAGAGGTAATATACACGCTTTGCGCGCTTTGCTTTTACCTTTTTGTGGAACTGCTGCCTTTTTTCCAGCAGCAGATCTCTTACGCTCATTACCACGGCTTTGTACATCTGTTCTTCGGTAGCTTCCGTGGGGCTAACGCCGAAATAGCGCGAAAGTTTGCCCTTGATAGCTTCCTTTACCTCTTTTTCGGTAATAGCTGTACTCATTAAACCTTTTATCTCCTTTTTATGGGTAAAATAACTGAAATCACCACGCAAAGACCTTTCTTTGTTTTAAGAAAGGTCTTTGTAACGTTTTCTGCGATTCAATTATAACAGTTTCGGAAAAAATAAGCAACTCAATAGCTGAGCATATCAAAATAAAGCGCTTCGTATTGTTTTGCCGAACGGCTCCAGCTGAAGTCGTCGGTCGCCGCTCTGTACATCAGCTGCGACCATACTTCCCTGTTCCTGTAATCGGCTACTGCCTCCCTCACCACAAACATCATGTCGTGCGCGTTGTAGTTGGCAAAAGTATAGCCGTTCTGCAGGGGAATTATACTGTCTTTCAGCCCGCCCGTTTCCCTTACGACGGGTATAGTGCCGTAGCGGCAGGCTATCATCTGCGAAAGCCCGCAGGGTTCCGACTTGGATGGCATAAGGAATATGTCCGCGCCGGAGTAAATCTTACGCGAGAGATCGCCGTTGAACATGATGTTAGCGCTCACTCTTCCCGGGTAGCGCCTCGCAAGGTCGGAGAACCAGCCCTCAAAGTGCGATTCGCCGGTGCCGAGAATGACGAACTGCACGTCGTCCTGCAGTATTTCGTCTATAACGGCCGTCACAAGGTCGAGCCCCTTGTGTGAAGCCAGGCGCGAGATCATTGCGATGATGGGCGTATCGGGGCTGTCGTTAAGGCCGAGCATGCGCTGCAACTCTGACTTGCACACCTTTTTGCCCGCAAAATCTTCGGGTGAGAAGGGCGCAAACAGATGCTTGTCGTATTTTGGATTGTAGCTCATATCGTCTATGCCGTTGAGTATGCCGCACAGTTTGAATTCGTTCCTGCGGACGATGGGGTCGAGTCCGTGTGCAAAATAAGGGCTCTTTATCTCCTCGGCATAGGTGGGGCTCACCGTAGAGAAGCGTTCGCAGCACTCGATGGCACCCTTCATAAGGTTTATACAGTTATTATATTCCACGAGACCGGCATAAGTGCCGTAGATGTCGAACAGGTCGCTCAAGATGTCCATGGAATATATGCCCTGATACTCGATGTTGTGAATGGTGAACAGTGCCCTTATGAACTGATACTCCTTCCTGAAGCAGTAGTTGGTCTTAAGATAAATAGCCGCAAGTGCCGCCTGCCAGTCGTGGCAGTGCATCACGTCGGGATAGAAATTTATAAAGGGCATTATTTCGAGCACGCTGCGCGAAAAGAAAGCAAACCTTTCGCCGTCGTCGAAATAGCCGTAGCAACCCGGGCGTTTGAAATAGAACTCGTTGTCGAGGAAATAGAACGTCACCCCGTCCTTTTCATAAGTGAAGATCCCGCAGTACTGGTTGCGCCATGCAAGTGGAACATAGATATTGCCGATATAGTTGAACTGCTGTTTGAATTCCCACTTTATGTCGGAATACATCGGGATAACGACGCGCACGTCAAATTTGCCGGAAGCAGCAAGCGCCTTGGAAAGAGAGCCTATCACCTCCGCAAGCCCGCCCGTCTGTATAAACGGCGTACATTCCGAAGCTACGAACAATATTTTCTTTTTGTCGCTACCTGCGACGGGTTGTGCCTGAGCGGGCATCCCTACCTCCTTTGCCGCACTGTCTGCGGCGTCGTTTCTGCGGCGCTTTACGGCTGCTGCGATGCGCACGCCGCCTTTCGTCCTGCCTTCAGAAACTCCGATCTTTTCATTGATATTCTGCATTGACGCTCTCCCCGCTCAGATGAGCGAGCCTTTACCTATAAAGTAAGGCTGAATCTCGCATCCGGCAAGCACCCTGTTGTCCCTTATGATGCTGTTTTTATCGCTCACCACATATGCAAGGTTGCAGTCGTGGCCGACGTAATTATCCGTCATGAGTATGCAGTTTTTCACAACTGCGCCCTTGCCTATCTTGACGCCGCGGAAAAGTATGCAGTTTTCAACGGTGCCCTCTATTACGCAGCCGTCGGAAATGAGCGAATTTTTTACTATGGCTCCGTCGGTGAATTTGGCGGGCGCGCTGTCGTTCACCTTGGTGTAGACGTCCCTCGCGCCGAACACTTCGTGCCTGATGTCCTTTTTCAGAAGGTCCATATTGGAGTTGAAGTAAGCCACCAGCGAGTCGATGTTTGCATAGTAGCCCTCCATCTTATAGCCGTACAGACGAAGATTCTTGTTCTTAACGCCGGGCACGAGGATATCCCTGCCGAAGCTGTTGTAGCCGTGCTGTATGGCGTCCTGTATGAGGTTGAGCAGAAAGGACGTGCGCGCGACCATCACGTTTATGTAGTTTTTCTTGACGCCTCTTGCAACGGGATTGATGCAGATATCGTTCAGCCTGTCCTCCTTGTCGGTGTCGAAGGTAACGTAGTAGCGCGATTTGGAGACCTTGTGCTCGTGATACACGAGCGTTATGTCGGCATTCTTTTCCTCATGGAATTTTATGACCTTGCTGTAATCGAGCTTATATACAGAGTCGCTGTCGGAGAGCACAACATAGTCCTGTTTGCACTTTTTAAGGAAGGACGTAGCGCCCTTGAGTGCCTCCAGCCTGCCCTTATACAGCGTCTCCGATTCGTCGCTGTAAGGGGGCAGCAGAATGAGTCCGCCCTCCTTCCTTGCAAGATCCCAGTCCTTGCCTGTGCCGAGGTGATCCATGAGCGACTGGTAGTTCTGTTTTGTTATTACGCCCACAGTGGTTATGCCGGAATTGACCATGTTCGAAAGAGCAAAGTCTATAATGCGGTATCTGCCGCCGTAGGGCACCGAGCCCATCGATCTTACTCTTGTAAGTTCGGGCACGTTTTCATCGTTGATGCTTGAAAATATTACGCCAACCGTCGAAGCCATTTTTTTTGTCCTCCCTTAAACATCCCTGTCCACGATCTCACCGGCCGAAACGCTGCCGCCGTCGCTTACGGTTATGCCTCTGCCGAGCACGGTTATTCCGGAGGTCTTGCTTTCAACTTTAAGGGCCTCCTCCCTTTCGGCTCCTATCGTGGCGTTTTCGCCCACGGTCACCTCTTCGTCGATTATCGAGTAGGTTATCCTGGCGCCTTTTTTTATAGTTATGTTGCCCATGAGCACACTGTCTTTAACAATGGCGCCCTCTTCCACTATACAGTTGGTGCCTATCACGGAATTGATTATCTTGCCCTCCACGTCGCAGCCGTTCGCCACGAGGCTGTTTTTGACTTCGCCTTCGACGTATGCGGGAGGAGAGAGCGGGCTGCGCGAATGTATTACGAAATCCTCGTCGTTGAGGTCGAACTTGGGCTGAACGCCGAGCAGATCCATATTTGCTTCCAGCAGGGAGCTTATAGTGCCTACGTCTTTCCAGTAGCCTTCGAAGCGATAAGAGAACATCTTTTCGCCCGCATTCAGCATTGCGGGTAAAACGTTCTTGCCGAAGTCGTTCTCCGACCCGGGAGTCTGCTCGTCGAGCTCGAGGTATTTATAGAGCTTGTCCGCGCTGAAGATGTATATACCCATCGAGGCAAGGTTGCTCTTGGGTTTGGCGGGCTTCTCTTCAAATTCGTATATCGAGCCGTCGGGATTGGTGTTAAGGATGCCGAAACGCGAAGCCTCTTTAAGGGGAACTTCCATGCAAGCTATGGTGCACGCAGCGCCCGCCTCTTTGTGGGCCTGCAACATCTTGTCGTAGTCCATCTTGTAGATGTGGTCGCCCGAAAGGATAAGCACGTAATCGGGATCATACATCTTCATGAAGCGTATGTTCTGGTAGATGGCGTTGGCGGTACCCTTATACCAGGAGGTGGATTTTTTTGCCTCGTACGGCGAAAGGATATGAACTCCGCCGAAGGTCCTGTCCAGATCCCACGGCTGTCCGTTGCCTATGTACTCGTTGAGCACAAGGGGCTGATACTGTGTCAGCACGCCCACAGTGTCTATCCCGGAATTTATACAGTTAGACAGAGGGAAGTCTATTATCCTGTATTTTGCGCCGAACGACACTGCGGGTTTTGCTATATTGCTGGTAAGGGCATACAGACGGCTGCCTTGTCCGCCAGCAAGCAACATAGCTACGCACTCTTTTTTTCTTAGCATAACTTTGTGTCCCCCAAAAATTTATTTTACTATTATGTAATGCAGAGCACCGAGCAAAAATGCCTTGAACGGCAAGTGGTCAGCACTCTGTGGCAATATGGGTCATCACCTTAATCATTTTAACATATCTTTGTTGATATTTCAAGACTCGAAGCAAAATTTCTGTAACAAATCAGTAAAAAATTATTACAATTCACGTTCCGATTGCAATTTGCGAGCAAAATGGTACTCAATGTACTCAAAATTTTACTTGTTTGTGCATTCCGTACTGAAATTTTTCAAAAGTACAGGCCGCGCCGCGGTTTCCCGCGGCACGGCCTGTTGAGCAACCGATAGCATTTTTATGCAAACTGGCTGTTATAGAGGGCGGCGTAGGCCCCTCCCTTTTTCAGCAGCTCGGCATGATTGCCCTGCTCTATGATATTGCCGTTTTCCATGAACAGTATGTTGTCGGCATCTCTTATCGTTGAAAGACGGTGTGCGATGACGAAGCTCGTTCTGCCGCTCATCAGCTCGCTCATAGCCTTACCTATCTCGGCTTCGGTACGCGTATCCACCGAGGAGGTCGCCTCGTCTAGGATGAGCACGGACGGGTTGCACAGAAATACGCGCGCGATGGTGAGCAGCTGCCTCTGCCCGACGGAGAGATTGTTGGCGTCGTTCTCTATCACGGTGTCGTAGCCCTGAGGCATCGTGCGGATGAAGTAGTCCACCTTTGCCATCTTCGCCGCATTTATTATCTCCTCTCTGGTGGCGTCGGGTTTGCCGTAGGCAATATTTTCGGCTATCGTGCCGCCGAACAGCCATGTGTCCTGCAACACCATGCCGAAATTTTTGCGCAGACCTTTGCGCGACAGGTCGGTGGTGACAATGCCGTCGATTGTTATAGCTCCGCCGTTTACCTCGTAGAAACGCATCAGAAGGTTGATAAGCGTCGTCTTGCCTGCACCCGTCGCTCCCACTATGGCGATCTTCTGTCCGGGCTTTGCAGTAAAACTTATATCCGTCATAAGTATCTTGTCGGGCGAATAGCCGAAGCTTACATGTTCGAAGGCTATTTTGCCTTCCGCTCTGTCGAGATTTACGGGGGTGGTAGTGTCGGGCACTTCCTCCTCGTCGTCAAGGAACTCGAACGTGCGCTCAGCCGAAGCGAGGGCGGACTGCAACGAATTTATCATGAACGACGCCTCCGTTATGGGCTCTGCCGACATGTTGAGGTACTGGAAGTACGCCTGCACGACGCCTATCGTCATAATGTCGCTCAACATCCAGTAGCCGGCGATAAGCAGTACTACCGCCTGCGACAGGCGCGAAAGGAACCTTACGGCGGGATTTACCGCGTTTGTGAGGAAGTCGGCGTCGCGCGTCGTGATCCGCACATCTTCAACAGCCTTATATACCTTGCCCACGCTTTCCTCTTCATGGTTGAAGGCCTTTATTATGTCCCTGCCGGTGTAATATTCCTCGGCTATGCCGGTGAGTCTGGCTATCGCTTCCTGCCTTTCGGAAGCCACCTTCAAGTTCTTTTTGGAAACGATTTTGGTTATTACCACTCCGACCGCCATAAATGCAAGGAATATAAGCGCAAGTATCCGGCTGTAATAGAACATGAACGCCAGCGAGCCGACTATCGTGCCTATAGCAACAACCAGCTTCAGAAGACCGGTCTGTAATGTTTCTGACACCTTGTCAAGGTCGCTCGTCACGCGGCTTAATATCTCACCGGGCTTGTTTGCGTCGAAGAAGCGTAAGGGCAGCTTATTGAGCTTGTTGCTTATCTGCCTTCTGAGTTTCAGAATAAGATTTTCCGCCACGCTCGCCATCAGGTATGACTGGAACAGGTAGAAACACGCCATCACAAGGTACATCACGCCCAAGATGGTCATCTCTCTGCCGAGCGGCTCCCACGCGAATACGAATTTGCCGGCGGCTACCGACTCATCTATTGCGGCCTTGAGCGCATCTATCACTATCGCGCTGTAATAGGGAGTGAAGATGTTAAGCACTGTATATATAAGTATGGAAACGGCCACGGCCATCAGCCTGAAGCGCTGGTCTTTAAGCTGGCCGAAAAGTCTCCTTGCAGTCCTCATCGCATATTGCGGCGCGTCGTATTTGCGCTGCATTATTTTTTTATCGCTCATTCTTCGTCCTCCTCCTTCGTCTGAGATTTATATATTTCTCTGTAAACGGAGCAGTTTTCCATAAGTTCTTCGTGCGTGCCTATGCCCACGGGTTCGCCTTCGTTGAGCACTATGATCTGCTCGGCGTGGCGTATCGTGCTTACGCGCTGTGCGATTATCACCACCGCGGCGTCCTGCGTTTCATAGGCGAGCGCATGCCTGAGAGCGGCATCCGTCTTGAAGTCGAGAGCGGAGAAGCTGTCGTCAAAGATATACAGCTGCGGCTTTTTTACAAGCGCGCGGGCAATCGAGAGTCTCTTTTTCTGTCCGCCCGAAAAGTTGGTTCCGCCCTGCGCAACAAAGGAGTTCAGTCCTTCGGGTAACTTTTTAACAAAGTCGGCCGCCTGCGCGACTTCAAGCGCACGCCATAACTCCTCGTCGGTAGCATTTTCATTGCCGAATCTTAAATTTTCTGCTATGGTACCGGAAAACAGCCATGCGCGCTGCTGGACGTATGCTATGTTGTCGCGCAGCTGCCACTGCGGCATCCTGCGAATATCCACGCCGTTTAAGAGCACCCTGACCTCGGTAACGTAGTTGAAGCGCAGCATGAGAGAGGCGACCGTCGATTTGCCGCTGCCTGTGCCGCCGATTATAGCGGTGGTCTGGCCGCACCGGCAAGCAAAGTTCAGCTTTCTTAGCGTGTATTCGTCTGCATCGGCAAAGCGGAATGCCACGCGCTCGAATTGCAGAACTTCGCCCGCATTTCCGTTGAGATTGGCAGGACTATCTACGTTATCGGCGATCGTAGGCGAGAAGTCGAGTACCGAACGGATACGTTCGCAACATTCCAGCGCTCTGGGAAGGGTGAGTATAACCATCTGCGCCATCATGAGATAGAAGAGCGCGAACATTGCATACTCTATTATGGCAGTATGTCGCCCACTTCGAACATGCCGGCATCTGCACGGAAACCGCTCAGGCAGTACACGAGAATAATGAGAATGTTTATGGCGAAAAACGATATACCGTCCAAAAGAGCAAACTTGCGGTTTGCCCTTATCGATGTAGTGGCATATCCGCTGAATGCCTCGTCCATGCGCCTCTCTTCTCTGTCCTCGTTATTGCATGCGCGGACAACTCTCACGCCCGTGATGTTTTCAAGAAGCACCAAACTCATCTTGTCGAGCAGCTTCTGCAATTTTCTGAACAGAGGCGAGGAACTCTTTATGATAAATACCGCGATTATCATTATAACTATGAGTATGGCCAGCAGTATCAGCCCCATCGCCCAATCGAGTCTAAACGCCATGACTATAGAAAGCACAAACACGAACGGCACCGGCAGCACCAGCATTACCGTATTGACAAGCGCAGTCTGTATGTTCGTTATGTCGGAAACCGTCCTTGTGGTGACCGATGCCGTACCGAAAGTGCGTAAGTCTGAAACGGCAAGTTCGAGCGACTTTTTGTAGAGTGCGTCGCGCATGTCGGCACCCACCTTGGCCGTCAGGTCAGAGGCGGCAAATACGCTTCCTATGGCCGCTCCGCCTGCAATAAGTGCAGACACGCCCATATATATCGCCGTCAGAACGAGCGTATCGAAATCTACGCCCCTGCCCGCCTGGTTCATAAGTTCAGCCGCAAACGTGGGAATGATCAGCGCGCCCACCACATCGACCAAAAGGAGAAACACAGTGAGCAGACACATCTTCCAGTGCGGCTTCAGAAAACGCAATACAAGTTTCAAAAAAGCAACCTCCATTGAATGATTTTTTTGTAAAAAAGAACAGGTGCGCCCGATCGTGTTCAACAATCGGGCGCACCCGTATCTTTATCAACCGTTGCGGCTGCGGCCGCAAGTTCTCCGATAACAATACTTCTGTTTTATTTGAAGACGTCTTCTGTCCTTTTTCGGACAGTGCGGATTATACAATATATAAAATGCAATGTCAACGGTTTGAACTACATATTTTAATTATTATTTTGATTTCATCAGATTATTTGCCGCTTACGCGCGAAAGGCGATAAATGCGGCGTCATTGTCTGAAATATTCGCTCACAAGCTCCTTGCCGCCTCTCGCCTTAACAACTCCGCCTTCGATCAGAAATGCCCTGTCACACAGCGCTTCTGCGCAGCGAACGTCGTGCGTGATAGTGATCATCGTGTTGCCCGTCTGCTCGTGGAGCTTGTTGAGGATCTCCACCATTTGGCAGAGCCCGTCATAGTCCTGCCCTACCGTCGGTTCGTCCAAAAGCAGGACTTCGGGCTGACAGGCGACGACCGCGGCAATGGAGACGCGCCTTTTCTGCCCTTCGGAAAGAGACTGCGGATGGCGGTGCCAAAGGTGCTTTATCCCGAAAAGTTCCGCAATATGCTCGGCGTATTCGGGCGAGGGCGCGCCGAAGTTTATCTCCTTTTCCACCGTCGGCATAAAGAGTTGGTAGTCGGGATTCTGATAGACGACGCCCACCTTTTTGAACCATGCGCGGCTGCCGCGCGGTTTTTGTTTGAACTTTTCGTCGATATACTGAGTAATAGTGCCGCCCGTCGGCTTATAAAGCCTTGCGATAAGGCGCATGAGCGTGGTCTTTCCGCAGCCGTTTTCACCGAGGAAAACCGTTCTGCCG
>DVIK01000031.1 GCA_018711385.1 Candidatus Coproplasma avistercoris | reverse complement strand
TCCGCGGCGGCGCCCCTTCTGCCCTTTAGGGAGCCATATATCCTTTATTCGCCCGCAAACTGCGAGTTGTAAAGTTTTGCGTAGAAGCCGTCCCCGGCTATCAGCTCGTCGTGCGTGCCCTGTTCGATTATGTTGCCATCGTTCATCACGAGTATGAGGTCGGCGTTCTTTATGGTGGAGAGCCTGTGCGCTATCACGAAGCTCGTTCTGCCGCGCGTCAGGTTATCCATCGCCGTCTGTATTATCTCCTCCGTGCGCGTATCCACGTTGGAGGTGGCCTCGTCGAGGATGAGCATGGGAGCGTTCTCTATCATGGCGCGCGCTATGGTTATCAGCTGTTTCTGTCCGCCCGATATCTCGTCGCCGTTTTCCACGTAATGGTCAAGTCCGCCCGGCTGGGTGGCGATGTAGTGCGTTATGCCCGCGGCGTCGCACGCCTTTTTAAGCTCCTCGTCGGTGGCGTCCTTGGAATATACTATGTTTTCGCGCAGCGTGCCTTCGAACATCCAGGTGTCCTGCAACACCATTCCGAACAGGTCGTGCACCTCTGCGCGCGGCATATCCTTTACCGAAACGCCGTCGATGAGTATGTCGCCGCTGTTCACCTCGTAAAAGCGCATCAGCAGGTTTACCATCGTCGTCTTGCCCGCGCCGGTGGGGCCGACTATCGCCACTTTCCATCCGGGCTGCACCTTTGCGGAGAAATCGGGGATTATCACGCGGCTGTCGTCGTAGCCGAAGCGTACGTGCCTGAATTCCACCTCGCCGCGCACCTGTCCGGTCAGCTTGTATTGCTTGCCCGTCTCGTCGGAAAGTTCCTCCTCTTCGAGGAATTCGAATACCCTGCCGCTGGCGGCCGCCGCGCTCTGCAACACGTTTGCCGCCTGCGCTATCTGCGAAAGGGGGCTCTGGAACAGGTTCACGTACACGAGGAACGCCGAAAGAGTGCCGAACGTCACCCCGCTTAAAGGATCGCTTATCATTATGCCCGCGACCACGCATACGGCGGCGTAGGCGAAGTAGGAGATGAATGTCATCGCCGGCTGCATTATGCCCGAAAGCGCCTGCGAAAGGAATGTGGCCTTTTTAAGGCGGGCGTTGCTCGCTTCAAAGTCTTCGCCGGTGCGCCCTTCGGCGTTGAACGCCTTTATTACCAGCTGACCCGAATAGTTTTCCTCTACCTTGCCGTTGAGCACGGCGAGTTCGTCCTGCTGCCTTCTGAACTGCGGCTGCGAAAACTTCATTATCACGAGCAGCAGCACGGCCATAAAGGGCACTATTATCAGCACCGTAAGCGCCAGCTGCCAGCTCGTCACGAACATGGCTATCAGCACGCCGGTCAGCAGGAATGCCGACTGCACTACCATCGTCACCGCCTGCTGCATGGAATTGCCTATGGTGTCCACGTCGTTGGTCACGCGCGACAGGGTGTCGCCGTAGGGGTGGGCGTCGAAGTATTTCAGCGGCACGCGGTTTATCTTTTCGGATATCTCGGTGCGCAGGCTCTTGCTCATCTTCTGCGACACCGTGGTCATTATAAAGCCCGAAACATAGGTGCACAGCGCGTTGCATACATAGAAAACTATCAGTATCACGGCAAACCTGCCCAGCTCGCCCATGTCTATCGGGCTGCCGCCGAAACTTGCCGTTATCACGTTCACCAGATCGGAAAGTACCTGCGGCGCGAATATGGAGATCACCGCGGAGGCCGCAGTGAACACCAGCGAAATTACTATGGGCAGGTAATAGGGCCGCATGAATATTATCAGCCGCTTTATGTTCTTTACGAATTCGCCCTTTTTAAGCTGTACGGCGGCGTTCATTCTCGCTCTCATAATCCAAGCTCCTCCTTCGAAAGCTGCGAAAGGGCTATCTCTCTGTAAACGTCGCAGTTTTCAAGCAGCTCTCTGTGCGTGCCCTCGCCCACGGCCTTGCCATTGTCGAGCACTATTATCTTGTCGGCGTCCATTATGGTGCCTATCCGCTGGGCGACTATCAGGTTGGTCACGCCTGCAAGATGCTCTTTAAGGTTGGCGCGCACCTGCTTGTCGGTGCGGTAGTCGAGCGCGGAAAAACTGTCGTCGAATATCATTATCTCGGGCCTGGTGGCAACGGCGCGCGCGATCGAAAGCCTCTGCTTCTGCCCGCCCGAAACGTTCTTGCCGCCCTGCGCTATGGGGCTGTCGTAGCCGTTCTCCATCTCGCCTATGAATCCGTCCGCCTCGGCTATCTTCGCCGCCTCTTCGATCTCTTGGCGGTCTGCCTTGCCGCCGAAGGCTATGTTCTCGGCAACGGTGCCCGTGAACAGCACGCCCTTCTGCGGGACGTAGCCTATCTTGTCGCGCAGGGTAGACTGTTTCAGCTCCTTCACGTTCACGCCGTCCACAAGCACTTCGCCTTCGGTGGCGTCGTAAAAGCGGGGCACCAGGTTTATAAGGGTGGACTTGCCGCTGCCGGTGCTGCCTATGAAGGCTATCGTCTGTCCCTTTTCGGCGCGGAAAGATATGTGTTCGAACACGTCGGCGTCTGCGTCGGGATAGCGGAAGCTCACGTCCCTGAATTCCACCGTGCCGCACTCCTTCACCGGCGTCTCCGTTTCGGGATCCTTTACCGAAAGCTCTGTTTCAAGCACTTCGTTTATGCGCTTTGCTGCAACGGAGGCGCGGGGCAGCAGTATGAACATCATCAGCATCATCAGAAACGCCATTATCGCCTGCGAGGCGAGCGTCATGAAGCTTACTATCGTCTGGTATTCTATTTCGCCCGCGTTCATCAGCGAGGCGCCTATCCAGTATATCGCCAGCGTAAGCCCGTTCATGACCAGCATCATTATCGGGCTCATCAGCGCAAGCAGTCTGCCCGTGAACAGCTGAGTGCCCGTAAATTCTGTGTTGGCCTTCTCGAACTTGTTCTGCTGGTAGTCCTCGGCGTTGTATGCGCGCACCACGCGTATGCCGGTGAGGTTTTCGCGCGTCACGCCGTTCAGCCTGTCGGTAAGTTTCTGCATCAGTCTGAATTTGGGCATTACCAGAAGCATCACCGCGGCTATGCACACCACGAGCACTATCACCGCCACGGCGGTGGCCGCGGTCAGTTCCCCGCTCGAGGCGTTTATCTTGCATATCGCCCATATCGCCATTATCGGCGCGTATATCAGCATGCGCAGCGTCATCACGTTGGCCATGTGCACCTGCTGTATGTCGTTGGTGGTGCGCGTTATCAGGGAGGGGGTGGAGAACCTGTTCACTTCGGCTATGGAAAAACTCTCCACCTTGGCATATACCTTGCCGCGCAGCGTGGCCGAAAGGTCGCTCGACACCTTTGCCGCGGCAAAGCACACCGCCGTCTGGCACAGCGCCGTGCACACGGCAAACGCCAGCATTATTCCGCCCTCGCGCCAGATGTCGCCCACCGTTGCGCCGGGCACGCCCGCGCTGACCGCCCGGATCGCCCCCACTATGTCGGAGATCTTGTCGGTCAGCTCCATGGTAAAGAATACCTGCGCCACGGTTATGCCCACTATCAGCGCCACTATCAGCCAGTCTGCGGCTTTAAGCTTTTTATACAGCTTAAACATCGGCGCCGCCTTCTTCGCAGTACTCTTCAAGCGAGCTTAAAATTTTTTCGGTAATGGCGAAGTAGGTCTCCAGTTCATCGTCTCCGAGTTCGCCGAGCGCCCTTCCCAGCCCTTCGAGCATCACGTCGCGCTGGTCGGCAAGCACGGCGTTGCCCTGTTCGGTTATTATTATGCTCACCGAGCGCCCTTCCTTCACGCGCTCTATAAGCCCCTGCTGTTCGATGGGTGTCAGCAGCCTGCTCACGTTGGGCAGGGCAAGCCCCGTTATGTGCGCTATCTCCGAAACGGTGGCGGGCCTGCCTATGCGCGACTGATATTCGCTCAGGCTGCTCAGCACCAGAAAGGTCTTGCCGTTGTCGTCCGAACGCATCCTGCTCTTGCGCACGCAGTCCTTCATCCTTAAAAGCAGCGGAAGCGCGCGTTCCATACGCTCCTTGTCGTTCATTGTATAGTCCTCCTTCAATAAAATAGTTATCATTTGATAATCATCTATGATTTTAATCCTGCCCGCATGCACTGTCAACAAAATGGCGGCACCCGATAATTATATTCCGCAACTTTTCATTTAGTTCACTTTTCTGTCATACGCAACAAAAATCTTGCCCGCATGCGCAAAAATCGCGTCATGACGGCGTAAAAAACTCCCTGCGGGGGATCCGCAGGGAGGTGGATGTCACTTTTCCCCGTCCTTCGCGCGCAGAAGGGCAAGGTATTCGCTGTACTGCTGTTCGGTGAGCTTTGGTATTTTTTTCTTTTTGCGAGCCATAAAAAACGACCTCCGTGCTTTTTTTGTAATTATGCGCGGAGGTCGCGGGTTTTATTCGGTGATTGCGTATTATGCCGTCATACGGCGCGCACGCGCAGCACGCCTTCGACGGCCCTTATCTCGGCTATCGTCTTTTCCGCAACGGCGCCGTCTATCTCCAGTATGGAGCAGGCGTATTCGCCGCGGCTGGAGCTTGCCATGTGCGCGATGTTTATGCCCTGCCCGGAGATGGCGGAAGTGAACTTGGTTATTATGTTCTTTACGTTGCGGTGCAGTATGCACACGCGTCCCTTCTCCTCGTCGCGCGCAAGGTATACGGAGGGGTAGTTCACGCTGTTGGTTATATTGCCGTTTTCGATGTAATCGACCAGCTCGTGCGCCGCCATCACCGCGCAGTTGTCCTCCGCCTCGGGCGTGCTCGCGCCCAGGTGCGGCACGCAGATGCAGTTCTTCACGCCTATCAGCTCGGCCGTGGGGAAGTCGGTTATGTACCTGCCCACTTTCCCACTCTCGAGCGCGGCTATCATGTCGGCGGTGTTCACCAGCTCTCCGCGGCTGTTGTTTATTATCACCACGCCGTCCTTCATGGCGGCTATCGACTTGGCGTTTATCATGCCGCGCGTATCGCCGTTGAGCGGAAGATGCAGCGTTATGAAGTCCGCTTTCTTATATATATCGTCGCGCTCGGGCACTATGTTTATGTGCGGCGAAAGCGCAAGCGCGTTCATGGTGGAGAGGTAGGGGTCGGTGCCCATGACCTCCATGTTCAGCCCGTAAGCGGCGTTTGCCACCGCCACGCCTATCGCGCCCAGGCCGATGACGCCCAGCATCTTGCCGGTTATCTCGTGGCCGACGAACTTCGACTTGCCCTTTTCAACCAGCTTGCCCACAAGCTCGCCCTCGCCTTTCAGCGTCTTTACCCAGTCGATGGCCTCGGTTATCTTTCTGCCTCCCAGGAACAGTTCGCAGATCACGAGTTCCTTAACTGCGTTGGCGTTGGCGCCGGGGGTGTTGAACACCACTATGCCCTTTTCTGCGTAGTCCGCAACGGGTATGTTGTTGGTGCCCGCGCCCGCGCGTGCGACCGCCACGAGGTTTTCGCCCGGCTTGTAATCCGCCATCTGCGCGGAGCGCACCATTATGCCGTCGGGGTCTTCGCAGCTGTCGCTGTAACCGTATCCGGCGAATATGGCGTCGGCAAGCGGGCTTATCGCGTTCAGTTTAAGTATCTTTCTGGTCTTTGACATTATATGTTCCCCCTTACTTGTTTTCCTGTTCGAATTTCTTCATGAACTCTATCAGCGCCTTTACGCCCTCGAGCGGCATGGCGTTGTATATCGAAGCCCTCATGCCTCCCACCAGTCTGTGGCCTTTAAGCGAAACGAGGCCGGCCTTCTTGGCCTCGGCTATGAACTTTGCGTCCAGCTCGGCGGAGGGGGTGACGAAGGGCACGTTCATTATCGAGCGGTACTGCCTTTCCACGTTGTTTCTGAACAGCGAGGAGTTGTCGATGAAGTCGTACAGCAGCCCCGCCTTGTATTCGTCGGCTTCGTTCATGGCCTTCACGCCGCCCTTTGCCTTCAGGTCGCGCAGCACGAGGTCTGCCATGTATATCGAAAAACAGGGCGGAGTATTATACAGCGAGCCGTTTTCGTCCTGCACCTTCCATTTCAGCATGGTGGGGCAGATCTTCAGCGGATCCTGTATAAGGCTGCGTTTTGCTATCACTATGGTCACGCCCGCGGGCGCAAGGTTCTTCTGCGCGCCGGCGTATATCACGCCGAACTTGCTCACGTCTATCTCGCGGGAGAATATCTCCGACGACATGTCCGCCACCAGCGGAGCCTTGCATTCGGGGAACTTTACGTATCGCGTGCCGAATATGGTGTTGTTGGAGGTGATGTGCACGTAGTCGGCGTCCTCGCTGTATGCAAGTTTATCCACGTCGGGGATGTAGGTGTACGTCTTGTCGGAGCTGTCGCCTATCTTTACGGCGTCGCCGTATATGCAGCCTTCCTGCCATGCCTTTTTTGCAAAGTTGCCCGTCACGATGTAGTCCGCCTTGCCGCCGTGCATCATGTTCAGGGGCACCGCCGCAAACTGGGTGGAGGCGCCGCCCTGCACGAATATCACCGCATAATCTTCGGGCACGCCGAGCAGCTCGCGCACTAACGATTCCGCCTCTTCCACTATTGCGGAAAAGGCCTTGTCGCGGTGGGAAATCTCGGTGACCGACATGCCTGTGCCGGCAAAGTCGAGAAATTCCCTCTGCGCCTGTTCGAGCACGTTCAGGGGCAGGGTGGAAGGGCCTGCCGAAAAGTTGTAAACTCTCATAATCGTATCTCCCATACATATATTTACGGCGCGCGGGCAGCGCGGGGCAACTCCCTTCCGCCGCATAAATCCTGTATAATGTGTATATTATACTACATTGCGCGTCGGATTTCAACCCCGCAGGCGAAATTTAACGTGAATTTTTTGCACTTTGTATGTGCGGGGCGGCATTTTCGGGGCATAGTAGGCGGTCTATGCAAAAAAAATTACAATTTAACTCAAAAATTTTCGGCAATTATATTTACAAGTCACAATTTTTGTTGTAAAATGATTTTGTAAGCAAAATGCGCGGCGTTATATATAAAGGTCATAAAGGCCTGCGCCGCTGATAAGAGGTGCAATTATGGCAGGTAACTTCAAAAACAAGAACGGCGGCCAGGCCGCTTCCGTCACCAAGGCAGACGCTATATTGCAGCGCCAGGCCGAGCTTGCGGCTAAGCTCGACCAGCTTCTCGCTGCTACAGGCGCGCTTGCCCGGGACAACAAGACCGATGCCGTGGAGCAAAAGCTCGCCACGGAGAGCTCTTATCTCAGCAAGCAGACGAGCGCGATATACGAAAAGCTCGCCGCCGAAAATAAGAGCCTAAGGCAGGAGATGGGCTATCTCGCGCTTCAGTGCGAGAATGTCTTCAGCAAACTTGCCGGCATGATAGGCGAACTTTCGCAGAAGGTGGGCGAGAACGCCGTCGACTACGACAGGATAGCGCAGTCCGTCGATTACGACAGGATAGCCGGCGCGGTAGACTACGACAGGATAGCTTCCGTCTTTGCCGAGCAGCTCAGCCCTGCCGAGGACGAGGACGCCGCCATTGAGGACGAGGTTGCTCCCGCCGCATACTCCGAAGAGGAAACGGCCGAACAACTCACCATCCCCGGCTACATAGACTACGAGGAGCTCGCCGCCCGCATTTCCGAAAAACTCAGGGCAGACGGCGCCATTGCGGTCGACTGCGACGAACTTGCAAAGAAGGTCGCCGACAGTCTGCCTCCCCAGGAAGTTATCTCCCCCGACTACATTGCCTCAAAGGTGGCAGAGCAGATCGTCATACCTCAGGTCGTGATAGGCGAACAGGGCGAGGCAAGGCCCGTAGAGATAGTTCCCGCCAACATAGACTATGACGAGCTGGCCGCCCGCATAGCCGAAAAGGTATTCCCCGAAGAGGATTACGAGGAAGCCGTGGCCGAAGCCGCTGCCGAAGATGCGCCTCAGGAAGCCGAACCTGCGGCGGAGACGGCGCAGGAGGCCGAGACGGTGGTGGATGCCGCCGCGGAAGAAGAGATAGCCGAAGAGAGCGGGGAGCCCGCCGAGGACGACGCCCTCGCCGACGAGATCGCGCGCAAGGTCAGCGAACTTTCGCCCAACGACTTCGACATCATCGTCGACGACGAAGGCTGCCGCTCGCTTGCGGAGGCACTCGTCGAAAAGCTCGATTACGACCGCATACTCGACAAACTCAACGAAAGGGCGCAGGCGGCAAAGGCCGCCGAAGAGGCCGCGGAGGACGAGATCGCCGTTGCGGACGCCGCCGCGGAAGAGACTTCCGAGGTGGACGAGATGGCTCAGCTCGTCTCCGAAAAGCTGGCAAACGGCATAAACGAAGAATCTATCGCCGATAAGACCGCCGCCGCTATTTCCAACTACCTGCCTGAAATAGATGCCGACGATATCGCCGATAAGGTTGCGGCCGCGGTGCTTGCTTCCATACCCGCGACCGAGATAGATTACGACACGATAATAAACGGCGTATGCGAAAAGCTCAATGCGCAGACTGCCGCGGAGGCCGAGGTGGCCGAAACGGCGGAGGCCGAGGGCGAAACTGTGGAAGCTGCCGCAGCCGACGTGCAGCCCGAAGAGCAGATCGCTCCCGAAGATTACGACATCGTCATAGACGACGAGGGGCTGCAGCGGATAACCGAAAGCATCTCGTGGAAGGTGACCGCCGCAACCAACGCCAAGTTCGAAGAGATGGACGGCAGGCTCGGCGAAGTAAAGCAGGAGCTTGCAGATATACGCGCCGCCCTCGAAAAGGCGCAGGAGGAACAGCCTGCCGCCGAAGAAGAGCAGCCCGCGCCCGAGGATGCGGCGGCCGAAGAGGTCGTTGCCGAAGAGAGCGCCGAAGAACAGCCCGAGGCAGTTTCCGCCGAAGAGATAGCCGAGATCAACCGCAAGTTAGACGAGCTTACTCTCAGGATAGAGGAACTGCTCACTCCCGAAGAGCTCGACGAAGAGGACGAGGAATTTGCCGAGAGCGAAGAGCAGGAGGCCGATCCCGTAGAGGAGCTCAAGGCCGAACTCGGCGAAATAAAGGCCGCCATCGAGGAGATGAAGAACGATCCCGCCCTGCGCGAGATGAAGGGAGAAGTTTCCGAACTCACCGCAAGGATAGACGCTCTGTTCGGCGAAGACGAAGAGGGAGCCGAGGGCGAGGAGAGTGAGACTTTCGAAGAGGAAGAAGATCCCGTTCAGGCGGAATTCGACGAAATAAAGAACAAGCTCGAAGAGATAAAGAACGATCCCGCCGTGCAGGATCTCAAGGGCGAAGTTGCCGAACTCACCGCACGGATAGACGAACTGGTTGCGCGCGAGACCGCCGCAGCCGAAGAGCAGCCCGCCGCCGTCCAGGCGCCCGATTATTCCGAAGACATCTCCGAAATAAAGAGCGAAATAAAGGAGATCAACGAACAGCTCGACCGCATCAAGGCGCTCATAGCCGGCGGCGCCATAGTCACCACTGTCGCCGCAGCGTCCGCAGCCCGTCCCGAAGCGACCGAAGAGGTCGAAGAGACGGCAGCGGAAGAGCCCGAAGAGCAGCCCGAGGAAGAGGCGGCAGCGGTAGAGGAACAGACCGCAGAAGAAACGGAAGAGCCCGAAGAGCAGGCCGCCGAAGAGGCAGCTCCGGAAGAGGAACAGCCCGAAGCGACCGAAGAGGTCGAAGAGGCGGCAGCGGAAGAACCCGAAGAACAGCCCGCCGAAGAGGTGACCGAACTCGAAGGCGAGGAGGAAGAAGAAGGCCTTGTAACGGTAAGCGACATCGTGGACGAAAACGCGGTCGAGGACGAACCCGTCGACGAAGTTATAGAGAACATCTTCGACGATGTGGACGAACAGACCGCAGAGGGCGAGGCCCAGCCCGACGGAATGGGAAACGGCGGCGTAGACTTCGCCAACATGATGAAGTACAACCGCAGCTTCATCGCAAGGATAATCCAGAGCAGCGACGAAGTCAAGCGCTATTACGGCCAGATCAAGAACGCGATGCTGGCATACAGAAAGGTAAACTCCTCCATCGCGTGGGGTGCCGAGCGCTTCAACAAGGGCAGGGAGACGATAGCCAAACTCAAGATACGCGGCAAGACGCTCTGCCTGTACCTCAACCTCGATCCCAACGAGTTCAAGACGTCCGTTTACCATCAGGTAGACGTGTCCGACAACAAGTCGATGCACGGCACGCCCATGATGGTCAAGATCAAGAGCCCTCTCGGCGTAAGAAAGGCCATAAGGCTGATAGACGAGATGCTCCGCCGCCGCAACGGCGAAAAGCGTCCCATCCAGGAGAGGGATTACGCGGCAATGTATCCTTACGAGACCATCGAAGAGCTCATCGAGGACGGACTTGTAAAGGACGTGAGAAAGCTCAAGTAACTACAACTTAAACAGCATTTACGAAAGGGGGGTTGATATGCATTTTTATCAACCCCCGTATGCTGTTACGGGCGTCACGGCTGCTGCCGTCGTGACCGGGCTGTTTTTTGCACATACTTTATTAACGGTGCGGGCGCGCAGGACATTGCGGTCATGCCGCCGCGCACGGCTACATACGCAAGCCCACGGGGCTTTAATCTGCAATAAGGAGATATTTTTTTGAGTACGGAAAGAAGGAAACCTACAAGAAAGCTGCGCATCGGCCGCATAGGCAAGCCCTCGGGCGGCACGCCGATGAAGAGCGAAGGAGGGCTTTCGAACTTCATGTATCTGGGCAATTCTGCCGACGATGCGGCCAAAAATGCGCCGGCAAACAACGAAGATCCCGCAAAAAAAGCGGCAAGGCGCTCCGCAAAGCGCGAAGAAAAGTCCGCCGAAAAGGTAAAGGCGCTGCGCGAACGCGCTAAGAAGGAGCCCGCAGCGAAGCGCACGCGCGCCAAAAAGGAGAAGCAGGTAAAGATAATTTTCCTGGGCGGCGTGGGCGAAGTGGGCAAAAACATGACCGCCATAGAGTACGGCGACGACATCATAATAATCGACGCGGGCATCATCTTCCCCTCCGAAGAGCTGCCCGGCATCGATCTTGTCGCTCCCGACATATCCTACCTCGTGTCCAACAAGTCCAAGGTGCGCGCGCTGCTGCTCACGCACGGTCATGAAGACCACATCGGCGGCGTCCCCTACTTTCTGCGCGAGATAAAGGCACCCGTATACGGCACCCGTCTCACGCTTGCACTGGTGGACAACAAGCTGCGTGAACACCGCATAAACGATGCCGAGGAGATAATAGTTGCCCCCGGCGACAGCGTTAAAATAGGCTGTTTTGACGTAAGGTTCGTAAACGTGAACCACTCGATTGCGGGCGCGCTGGCGCTTGCCATAGATACGCCGCAGGGCCTCATCTTCCACAGCGGCGACTTCAAGATAGACCTCACCCCCGTCGCGGGCGAGCCGATAGACCTCAAAACCATAGCCGACATAGGCGAAAAAGGCGTGCTCTGTTACCTTGGCGAGAGCACCAATATAGAGCGTCCCGGCTATACCATGAGCGAAAAGACGGTGGGCAGCACGCTCGACAGGCTGTTCAACGAAAATCCCACGCGCAGGCTGATAATCGCCACGTTCGCCTCGAACGTGCACAGATTGCAGCAGATAATCGACCTCGCTGTAAAGTATAAACGCAAGGTCGCGCTCTCGGGCAGGAGCATGCTCAACGTGGTCGACGCCGCCGAAAAGCTGGGCGATCTGAACATTCCCGAAGGCGTGCTCGTCGACGTCTCGCGCACCAAAAAACTCGCCGACAGCGAGCTGGTGATAGTCTCCACCGGCAGCCAGGGCGAGCCCATGAGCGCGCTCACCCGCATGGCAAACGGCGAAAATCCCTCCGTCACCGTGGGGGAAAACGACACTATAATAATCTCCGCTTCGCCCATTCCCGGCAACGAGCGCGACATCTACCGCGTCATCAACAATCTCTACCGTAAGGGCGCCAACGTCGTCTACAAGAGCCTGGAAAATATCCACGTCTCAGGCCACGCCTGCCGCGAAGAGCACAAGATAATGCACAGGCTGTTAAAGCCCAAATTCTTCATTCCGGTGCACGGCGAATACCGCCACCTTAAAGAGCACGCCGAACTTGCGCTGGAGCTGGGCATGAAGGAGAGCAACATCTTCCTGCCCGACATAGGCAACTGCGTCATGCTCACCTCCGAGACGATGCGCCGCGGCGACAACGTTCCCTCGGGTTCGCGTCTCATCGACGGCGACGGCATCGAAGACGAAAAGGCGAGCACTGTGATGCAGGACAGGCGCCAGCTAGCCGCCGACGGTCTGTTCATAGTTTCGGTAGTGGTATCCGGCGGCGAGGTGATAGGCGAGCCCGCTATCAACAGCCGCGGCTTCATATTCGGCTTCCATAAGGACTATATCAACGAGGTGCGCGGGGTCATCAAGAACGCCATCGAGGGCTACGACCTCTCCGTGGGCAGCGTGGACGAGCTCAAGCGCGCAATCAAAAAGACGCTCAAAAATTATCTGCTCAAAAAGACCAAGCAGTCGCCGATGATAGTGCCCGTTGTGGTAGAACTTTAATTTCAACATTCTTGTCTGACCGCTTTCCCTTGCATATGCTTCGCATTTCATTGTCGCCGTTACGGGTTTGCTCGGTCACTTACGCCCTTGTAAGCTCCCTCGCAACATTCCGCCGGCTCCTCGAACTGCTCGCATCTTCAAGGGTTGATGCAAGTGGGAATAAGGTGAAGAGTAATTTATAATACGCCCCGTCGCGGGCCGAGCGACCCC
>DVIK01000030.1 GCA_018711385.1 Candidatus Coproplasma avistercoris | reverse complement strand
ATGAGCCCCTACCAGCACGGCGAGGTGTTCGTCACCGACGACGGCGCCGAAACCGACCTCGACCTCGGCCACTACGAAAGGTTCATAGACGAAAACCTCAACAAATATTCCAACCTGACCACCGGCAAGGTGTACTGGAACGTGCTCAATAAAGAGCGCAACGGCGAGTACCTCGGCCAGACGGTGCAGGTCATTCCCCATATCACCGACGAGATAAAGACGTTCATCTACAACGTCGGCAAGACGACGGGCGCCAACGTCGTCATAACCGAGATCGGCGGCACCATAGGCGACATCGAAAGCCAGCCCTTCATCGAGGCCATAAGGCAGGTCGCGCGCGAGGTGGGCAGGGACAACTGCTGCTTTATCCACGTGACGCTCGTGCCCTACATCTCCGGCTCCGAGGAGTTCAAGTCAAAGCCCACGCAGCACTCCGTAAAGGAGCTTCAGGGCATGGGCATCAGCCCCGACATAATCATTGCGCGCGTGGACAAGCATCTTCCCAAGGACGTGCGCGCAAAGATCTCCATGTTCTGCAACGTCGCGCCCGAGTGCTGCATAGAAAATCTCACGCTGCCCGTGCTCTATCAGGCGCCCATCATGCTGGAAAAGAGCAACTTTTCCAAGATAGTGTGCGAAAGGCTCAAACTCGACCCGCGCGTGATAGACCTCACCGAGTGGAACAAGATGCTCGCCCGCATCGACGCCCGCGACAAGAAGGTCAAGATAGCGCTGTGTGGCAAGTACGTTCAGCTGCACGACGCCTACCTCTCCGTTGCGGAGGCGCTTGCGCACGCCGGCTACGAAAACGCGGCCAAGGTAGACATCAAGTGGGTGGACAGCGAGACGATAGACGATGAGAACGCCGCAGAAGTCCTCGGCGACTGCGACGGCATACTTGTGCCCGGAGGATTTGGCAACCGCGGCATAGAGGGCAAGATCTCCTGCGCAAAGTACGCGCGCGAGAATAACGTGCCCTATCTCGGCATATGCTTAGGTATGCAGACGGCGGTGGTGGAGTTCGCCCGCAACGTGCTCGGCTATAAGGACGCCAACTCCTCGGAGTTCGATCCCGAAAGCGCGCACTGCGTGATAGACCTCATGCCCGACCAGCACGGCGTAAAGATGGGCGGCACCATGCGCCTCGGCGCATACCCCTGCAAGGTGCTGGGCGAAAAGATGAAAAAGGCGTACGGGAAGGACGAGATCTCCGAACGTCACCGCCACAGATACGAATTCAACAACGACTACCGCAAGGCGGTGGAGTCCGCGGGCATGAAGATCGCCGGCACCTCGCCTTCGGGGCTGCTGGTGGAGGCGGTGGAGATCCCCGCGAACGACTTCTATGTGGGCGTGCAGTTCCACCCCGAATTCAAGTCGCGCCCCCAGTCGGCGCACCCGCTCTTCCGCGAGTTCATCTCGGCGGCGGTAAAATATTCCAGAAAGAATCGCAAATAAGCCCGCACGCGCACTGTGCGTAAAAAAAAGCGGCTGACGCCGCTTTTTTTGTTATAGATGAGGTGCAGAATGAAGCTCAACCAAAATTATTTTAACGTAAACGACAGCTACCTGTTTTCCGACATAGCCAAAAAGGTTGCGGCATATCAGGCGGCCAATCCCCAAAAAAAGGTGCTCCGCCTCGGCATAGGCGACGTAACGCTGCCGCTCGCGCCCGCAGTCGTCGCGGCGCTGCACTCCGCCGCGGACGAGATGGGCAGAAGGGAAAGTTTCCGCGGCTACGGCCCCGAACAGGGCTATCCGTTCCTGAAGGAGGCGGTGCGCGGATATTACGATGAGCGCGGCATACGGCTCGACGGCGGCGAGATATTCATCTCCGACGGCGCCAAGTCCGACCTCGGCAACATCCTCGACATCTTCGGACAGGATAACGTCGTGCTCATCCCCGACCCCGTATATCCCGTATATGTCGATACCAACGTGATGGCGGGCAGAAAGGTGACGTACATGAACGCCACCGAGGAGAACGGCTTTCTGCCCATGCCCGACTATTCCGTGGACGCCGACATAATATACCTGTGCTCGCCCAACAACCCTACGGGCGCGGCGTATTCTTTGCAGCAGCTCAAAGAGTGGGTGGACTACGCAAACGCAAAGGGCGCAGTCATCTTATACGACGCGGCGTACGAGTGCTTCGTGTCGGAAGATGGGCTTGCCCGTTCGATATTTGCCGTCGAAGGTGCCAAAGCGTGCGCCATAGAGTTCTGCTCGTTCTCCAAAATGGCGGGCTTTACCGGCACGCGCTGCGGCTGGACGGTGGTGCCCGAACAGCTTGCGGGCGGAAAGGCGAACAGGATGTGGCTGCGCAGGCAGACCACCAAGTTCAACGGCGTGCCCTACATCGTGCAGCGCGCGGCCGAGGCCGTGTTCACGCCCGACGGGCGCAGGCAGATCGCCGGGAACATAAATTATTATATGAACAACGCGCGCATAATCGCGCGTGCGCTCGAAGAGCTGGGCATATGGTTCGCGGGCGGCAAAAATTCGCCCTATATCTGGCTCAAATGTCCCGGCGGCATGGGCAGCTGGCAGTTCTTCGACTACCTTCTGGAAAACGCGCAGGTGGTGGGCACCCCCGGCGCGGGCTTCGGCAGGAACGGCGAGGGCTTCTTCCGCCTCACCGCCTTCGGCAGCGAAGAGGTGACGCGCGAGGCGGCCGACCGCATAAAGCGGCTGCTCTTGAAATGACGGCGGAAACGTACCATGGATAAATGCACATTCGAAAGGGGCGCGGGGGTGCTCTGCCACATCTCCTCGCTGCCCGGCAAATACGGCATAGGTTCGCTCGGCGCCGAGGCGTACGCGTTCGTCGATTTCCTCGAACGGGCAAAGGCGAAGTACTGGCAGATACTGCCGCTCGTACAGACGGGCTACGGCGATTCGCCCTATCAGTCGGTCTGCTGCAATTCGGGCAATCCCTATTTCATCGACCTTGAAAAGCTCGCCGAAGAGGGGCTGTTGGACGAAGAGGAGCTGAAAGAGGCCGAGATGCCCTTCGGCAGGATAGATTACGGGCAGCTCTACCGCCGCAGATACGAAACATTGCGCCGCGCATATGCCCGGTTCAACATAAAAGACGAGAAGTTTGCGGAGTTCGTGAGCAGCGGCCTCTTCGACGACTACGCGCTGTTCATGTCGCTCAAAAGCATATACGGCGGCACATTCCGCGACTGGCCCTCGGCATACAAGTTCAGGCAGACCGCCGTCATCGACGAGTTCCGCACGAACATATACAGGGGCGAATACTGCTTCTGGCAGTTCGTGCAGTACGAATTTTTCAGACAGTGGAAGGCGCTCAAAGCCTATGCCAACTCCAGGGGCATAAAACTTATCGGCGATCTGCCGCTGTATATGGCGGCGGACTCCTCCGACGTATGGGCGCGCCCCGAGCTGTTTCTGCTGAACGGCGACCTCAATCCCGTCGATGTGGCGGGCGTGCCGCCCGATTACTTTTCGGCTACCGGCCAGCTTTGGGGCAACCCGCTCTACGACTGGAATAAGATGCGCGAAGACGGCTATGCGTGGTGGACGGAGCGCATCCGCCGCGCGTATGAACTGTACGACATAATAAGACTGGACCACTTCCGCGGGTTCGACAGGTACTATGCCATACCCGCGGGCTCGCCCACGGCCGAGTCGGGCGAGTGGCGGCAGGGCCCCGGGACGGAGCTGTTCGAAAGGGCGGAGCGCGCCCTCGGCGGGCTTAAAATAATAGCCGAAGACCTCGGCATCATCGACGACGGCGTGGTAAGGCTGCGCGCGCAGACGGGCTTCCCGGGCATGAAGATACTGCTGTTCGCCTTCGACGGCGACGAGAACAACGCCTACCTGCCCGAAAATATCGTCAAAAATTCGGTGACTTACAGCGGCACTCACGACAACGACACCGCCTTCGGCTTTGTGAGCGGCATGACTGAGAGCGCCTTTTCCGATTTCAGGCGCAGGCTGCGCGCCGCGCTCAGGGGCGAGGGGGTCAGCTATCCCTTCGTAACGCGCAGGGATTCGGTGCGCGCGCTCATAAGGTGCGCGCTGGCAACGCGTTCGGATATATGCATCATCCCCGTGCAGGACATTCTCGGACTGGACAATTACTCACGCATGAACGTCCCCGGCACGCCCTCGGGCAACTGGCAGTTCAGGCTCGCCGAGATCCCCGGCAGGCAACAGGCCGCCATCTTCCGCGCCGCCGTAAGGGCTTCGGGCAGGATATGACAGAACGGTAAAAGTGTAAAAAGGCAGGGCGCCGCCCTGCCTTTTTTAATGTGGTCAAGGCATATATGCGGGGCAATTCAATTTAACTGTCGGGCTGCGGCTGCTCCTCGTCGCAGGCGGTAAAGATGCGCGTGCACAGCGCGGTCAGGTCGTCCTCCGCCCTGCCGTTCGTGCGCTTGAGCGCCGCGGCGAGCAGCTCGTCGGCGAGGTTCTGCGGATTCAGCGGCTTCTGCATGCTCAAAAATTCCACTATCTCGGGCGTTGAGTCGAACGCCGAAGTTATGCCGTCGCTCACGAACACCAGCATGTCGTCCGCCTGCAGCTTTTCGGCGGCGGTGGTGGGGCGCACGCCGTCGAGTATGCCCAGCGGCAGGCTCTGGCTTTCGAGCACTTTTACCTTGCCACCGCGCAGTATGAACGCGGCGGGCGCGCCTATCTTTACAAATTCGGTGTTGCCCGTGGCTAGGTCTACCGAACAGATGTCCATGCAGGCGAAGCGCTCGTCGCGCGAAAAGGTGAGCAGCTTGTTTATCGTCGAAAGCACCGTGCCCTCGGGCATCTGCGCGCGGTAAAACGCCTCGGTCAGCGATATCGCCGTGCGCGAAACTTTGCGCGCGTAAATCCCGCTGCCCATGCCGTCGCACAGCGCCATCAGAAACCTGTGTTCGTTTATTCGTATCACGGAGTGAGTGTCGCCCGAGGCCTTTTCGCCCTCCTTTATGGCCGAAGCCACGCCGAACACGGCGTCGTATCTCGGCGTGCGGCAGAACATATAGCAGGCGCTGTCGCCGTAGATGTGCTTTTCGCGCAGCTGGAACTTCCCGCCCGTCGCCCGTTCCAGGCAGTCGAGCATCACGTTCACCGCGGCGGGGCCAACAACGGTGACGCCCGCTTCGGCGCTGTCGCCGTCGAACCATGCCTCGGGGCAGGCAATGCCGCCCGCCGCAAATTCGCGCATTATGGCGGCTTCCACTTCGCCCGCGCCGCGGTGTTCGCGGCACAGCTCCACGGCGTTGTTTTTAAGCACGGCCGCCACGCCCGCCGCCTGGTCGGCCAGCATCAGCCTGCCGGCGCGCACGTTTTCTGCCTCGGTCATGAACCGCCTGTAATCGGCGAGCAGCGCGTTCAGCGCGTTTATTGCGTCCGCGGGGCGCGCGCAGTTCTGTGTGACAGCCGGCGGCAGGTCTATAAGGCTGACCTTTCCCTTTGCCGCGCCCGTTTCGGTCAGCATTGCAAAGCCCTTATACACCACGGTATGTTCGCAGCGCTGCTGTTTTTCGCAGCCCGAACACAGCCGCTCTTTCAGCTCGGCGCACACTCTGCGCTTTGCGCCCGTCTCGTCGGTTACCTCGTCCATGGCCTTGAAGGCGCACTCCACTTCGCGGAAGGCCTCGCTTATCCTGAACAGCTTTTCTCCCGCGCGTGCGCGTACCCTGTCCGCAGCCTCGTCGGGGAGCAGCTTCTTTACGGTAAGCGCGTCGGCAAGCGCCTTCAGCCTGGCATCGGAGGGGATGACCGCAAGCACGCACGCTATCGCAAGCACCGCCGCCCGCACGGCTATAACTGCCGCGCCGCCGCTGAACATTCCCTCGTACAGGCAGTACAGCGCCGTAACGGCGCCCGTGGCAAAGGGTACCGCGCGCCCCGCGCGCGCAAACAGCAGTCCGAACGCGCATGCCGCCACCATTGCCGTGGCGGGTGAGAGTTCCGTCTGCGCGAGCACCGCGGGCAGCCCGCACGCCAGCGCGCACAGCAGGGAGGACGGCGATCTGAATATCCTTACCGAAATGGAGATAACGAACGCGGCCAGTGCATACCATGCAAATTCGCCCGCAAGATTTATGAAGCCGATGCCGGCGGCGGCAAACGTGACGGTCAGCGCAAACAGTTCGTCGGCGCACAGTCTGCACCTGCCCGCGCGGAACATCAGCGCATATACGCATTTGTAGGCAAACGGCAGGAGCAGCACGCATGCCGCTGCGGCCACCGCGCGCGAGGCGTAGCCGCTGCCCAGCGCTTCCAGCGCCTGCGCATCCCAGCCGGAGAGCGCGACAAACGGCGCAAGCGAGATCAGGTGATACACCGCCGCCTCCCAGCCCATCTTGCGCGCCGTGCGGCGGTACAGCAGGGTGACGGCGAGCAGGGTGAGCGCCTCGAAAAGCGCGCAAAGAAAGCTTACGAGGCTGAAGTGCGCGGCGGAACAGGCTATGTAGATCACGGGCGCGGCAGCGGCGTTTCCCCCGCATATCAGCAGCGCGAAGTACAGCGCGGAGGAGAGGGGTACCCCGCGCACCGCAAAGTTGAGCAACACGCACGCCGCGGCGAATATCATGCAGAGCAGCACGCCCTTTACTTTGATTTTAACAGGCATACGCACATTTTAATATCCGCCCGCCCGCAAAATCTGCACCCTTTTGCCGCAATATGACGAAAAATATATTATTGCACTCCGGGCTGTTTTTACGGCCGGGCATGTAAATTGACCCGAATATATGCGCTTGATATTAAGTAATAAGGCCCTG
>DVIK01000029.1 GCA_018711385.1 Candidatus Coproplasma avistercoris | reverse complement strand
ATACTGCCGCCGCGCCGCCCCGTTTGCAACCGTGTCCGCATGGCGTTGCCTGCGGTCTTCAGAATTTTTTGGTTATGTGCTTTATCAGCCCGCCGTCCGAAATTATCTCCTGAATGAACGGGGGGAAGGGCTCCGCACGGAAGGTTTTGCCCGTGGTCTCGTCTGTTATCAGCCCCTCGCCCAAATCGCACGTAAGGGTGTCGCCCGCGGAGATGGCCGCAACGGCCTCGGGGCACTCGAGTATGGGCAGCCCTATATTTATGGAGTTGCGGTAGAATATGCGCGCGAAGCTGTTGGCTATCACAAGGCTTACGCCGCTCGCCTTTATGGCTATGGGCGCGTGCTCGCGCGAGGAGCCGCATCCGAAGTTGTCTTCGGCAACAATAATGTCGCCCGGCTTTACGTTCTTTACGAAGGAGGGGTCTATGTCCTCCATGCAGTGCGCGGCAAGCTCCTTTTCCGACGTGGTGTTCAGGTAGCGCGCCGGTATTATCACGTCGGTGTCCACATCGCTGCCGTATCTGAAAACTTTTCCGCGTACTTTCATCAGAGCACCTCCTCGGGTGTGGCAAGCCTGCCTGCAACGGCGCTGGCCGCGGCAACGGCGGGGGAGGCGAGGTAGACCTCGCTGGTAACGTGCCCCATCCTGCCCACAAAGTTGCGGTTGGTGGTGGAGACGCACCTCTCGCCCTCGGCAAGTATGCCCATGTGCCCGCCCAGGCAGGGGCCGCAGGTGGGGGTGGAGAGCACCGCGCCCGCCCTTACGAATATTTCGGCAAGCCCTTCCTTTATTGCCTGCAGGTAAATTTCCTGCGTGGCGGGGATTATTATCGTGCGCACGCCCCTGTGCACCCTTTTACCCCTGAGTATTTCGGCGGCGGTGCGCAGGTCGGATATCCTGCCGTTGGTGCAGCTGCCTATCACCACCTGGTCTATCTTCACGTCGCCCCACTCGTCGGGAGTCCTTGTGTTTTCGGGCAGATGGGGGAACGCCACCGTGTAGGTGAGCTTTGAAAGGTCTATGTCGTATTCGCTTTCGAAAACGGCGTCGTCGTCCGCCATGTATATGCGCGGGCTGCGCTTAAAGCGCCCGTTCATGTATTCCAGCGTCTGCGCGTCCACGGGGAATATGCCGTTTTTTGCGCCCGCCTCTATAGCCATGTTGCACACGGCAAACCTGTCGTCCATTGTAAGGTGCTTTATGCCGTCGCCGTAAAATTCCATCGACTTATACAGCGCGCCGTCCACGCCCGTCATGCCTATTATGTGCAGAATAAGGTCCTTGCCGCCGATAAACTTTGCGGGTTTCCCGTGCAGCACGAACTTTATCGCAGCGGGCACCTTGAACCAGCATCTGCCGGTAATCATTCCCGCAGCCATGTCGGTGGAGCCCACGCCCGTGGAAAACGCGCCCAGGGCGCCGTAGGTGCAGGTGTGGCTGTCGGCGCCTATCACAAGGTCGCCCGCGCCCACGAGTCCCTTTTCGGGCAGCAGGGCATGCTCTATGCCCATCTCGCCCACGTCGAAGAAGTTCTCTATGCCCTGCTCCGCGGCAAATCCGCGGCACAGCTTGCACTGCTGCGCGCTCTTTATGTCCTTGTTGGGCGCAAAGTGGTCCATCACCAGCGCTATCCTGTCGGGGTCGGCAACGCGTTCGGCGCCCGCCCTTTCGAACTGCTTTATGGCCACGGGGCCGGTTATGTCGTTGGCGAGCACGAGGTCGAGTTCTGCCTCTATCAGCTGTCCCGCCTTCACTTCGTCAAGTCCCGCGTGCGCCGCGAGAATTTTTTGCGACATCGTCATTGCCATATCGGCCTCCTTGCCCGCGTGCGGGCGGCGTCAAGTCTGCCCTGCGGTAGGGTTATTATGTGTTCAGGCGGCATTGCCGCCCGATTTTTCAGGCGTGAAGCTGCTCTTCGGCTGCCTCGTCTCCGAGCAGTTCGGCGCGCTCGTCGAAGCGTGGAGCGTTCTCGAAGTCGAGCAGCACGCAGCCCTTCGCCGCGCGTGCTCGCAACGATTTGGCACCTGCGGTGTTTTCGCCGCTGAGCTTTGCCCCGCTGAGCGCGGCGCCGCTCACGGCAAGCGTGTAATCGCTCTCCTTTCCCGGCATGATGGCCGAAATGTTGCCTTCGTCGGAGCTGAGTATTGCAAAGTCGCACTCCGAACCGCACAGTCCTATGTTGCCCCTTTTAACGTGGCAGTCGGCGCGCTTGCAGTAGGCGCCTTCAAGCATCACCCTGCCGCCCTCTGCGCGCGCGTTGGCTACATTTTTTACCGTTATTTCGTCCGCAGCCATATCCAGCTCGTCTGCCTTCAGCTGCAGGTTTTCAAACGCCGCGCCGTCTATGCGGGCGTGTATGTTTTTGCCCTTTACGCAGGCGTCGCCGAAAATGCCGCCGGTTATAGTCACTTTGCCGCGCTCTGCGGTGATGTTGATGTCGGGCACGAGGCACTCGGGAACGTGCACGGTCAGGGAGGGGTGTTTCAGCCTGTAAAACAGCGTCTTGCCCTGCCTTAAAACCACGGCGCCCTCGCGCTCCTCTATGGCGGGGCGCAGCCCCGCGGAATATTCCATGCACAGCCTCGGCTCCGAAGTGCTGACTATCCTTACCTCTGCGTTGAATACTTCGATGTCTATTTTAAGCACGTCTGCCGTGGCGGCAAACAGCTGTAAATTTCTTTTTTTCAATTTATATCTCCTGAATGGCGGAGTCTTCCGCCGCGAAATTTCCCGACTTACGGGTGTGATGATTGCGGCACGCCGCGCCGCGCGTTCTTCCGCGCGCGCCCTGGGTGATGATCTGTTGCGTATGTGCTTTTATGTTGCCTGCTGCCGCCCGCGCCGCGGGCCGCCCTGCCGCAATTTATAATATTATACTATAAATTATGGCCGATTACAAACTTTGTCGGCATGTTTGTGCGCATTTTTATGCAATTTTCTGCAAATTTTTATGATACTTCAATGCGCCGCTGCCGATTCAAGGCGGCAGCGGCGCATATTTTGTGCTTATTTTGCCTCAGCTCCTTCTGAATACGGCGCCCTCAGAGGCGGATGTCACGCTCGCACGGTAGCGCGCAAGGTAGCCTTCGGCAGGTTTTATCAGCGGTGTAAAATTCTTTCTGCGCTCTTCTATCTCTTCATTGCTCACGCGCAGGTTTATAAGGCAGTTTTCGATGTCGATGTCTATTGTGTCGCCGTCGCGCACCAGGCCGATGAGCCCGCCCGCCGCCGCCTCGGGGCAGACGTGCCCTATCGCCGCGCCGCGCGTGGCGCCCGAAAACCTGCCGTCGGTTATAAGCGCGCAGTCGGCGCCCAGCCCCGCGCCCACGATGGCGGAGGTGGGGGTGAGCATCTCGCGCATGCCGGGGCCGCCCTTGGGGCCTTCATAGCGTATGACCACCACGTCGCCCTTTACTATCTTTCCCGAGGATATGGCGCGCATTGCGTCTTCCTCGCTGTCGAAGCACTTTGCCGGCCCGCTGTGCCTGTACATGGCGGGGTCCACCGCAGACTTCTTTACCACGGCGCCTTCGGGCGCCAGGTTGCCCTTGAGAATGACCAGTCCGCCCGTCTTCGACCACGGGTCGGATACCGGCCTTATTATCGAACTGTCGTAAACCTTTGCGTCCTTCACCGCTTCGGCAAGCGTTATGTCGCCCGCAGTCATGGCCGAACCGTCCAGAAGGCCGGCGTCGAGCAGTTCCTTCATCACGGCGGAGATGCCGCCCGCCTCGTTCAGCTCCTCAATATAATGTTCGCCGGCGGGCGCAAGGCGGCAAAGATTGGGCGTCTTAGCCGAGATGTCGTTCATTATGTCTATGGAGACCTTGCCTTTTAGTCCCGCCTCGTTTGCCACGGCAAGCAGGTGCAGCACCGAGTTGGTGGAGGCGCCTATCGCCATGTCCACCGTCTCGGCGTTTCTGAACGCCGCCGCCGTCATTATATCGAGGGGACGGATGTCCTTTTCAAGCAGGTTCATGACTGCCGCGCCCGCACGCTTTGCGAGTGCCAGCCTCTGCGAATACACGGCGGGAACGGTGCCGTTTCCGGGCAGCGCCATGCCCAGCGCCTCGCACAGGCAGTTCATGGAATTTGCCGTGAACATGCCGGAGCACGAACCGCAGGTGGGGCATGCTCCGCACTCGAAGTCCTTGAGTTCGTTTTCGTCTATCCTGCCCGCGTTGTATGCGCCCACCGCCTCGAACATGGTGGAAAGGGAGGTCTTTTTTCCGCGCACCCTGCCCGCGAGCATCGGCCCGCCGGATACGAACACAGAGGGCACGTTCACCCTTGCCGCCGCCATCAGCATGCCGGGAATTATCTTGTCGCAGTTGCCTATGAATATCGCCGCCTGAAATGCGTGGGCGCGGATGAGTATCTCGGCGCTGTCGGCTATTATCTCGCGCGAGGGCAGCGAATAGCGCATGCCCGCATGTCCCATGGCAATGCCGTCGCACACGCCTATCGAGGGTACTATCACTGGTTTGCCGCCCGCGGCTATAACGCCCTCCGCGGCCGCGCGCGCCACTTCGCTAAGGTGGGTGTGCCCGGGGATTATTTCGCTCTGCGCGCAGATTATTCCCACCAGCGGCTTCTTCATTTCATCGTCCGTCCAGCCGAGCGCCCGCAGCAGCGACCGCTGCGAGCTCATGTCAAGGCTGTCTGAAAATATATTATTCATGTTCAAGTCCTCGGTATTGCAAAGTTATATTGTTAAAATTGCGCCGCACGGATCATGCGCTTCAGATGTTGTCGTTGTAACAGTCCCTGTCTTTAAGTGTATGCCTGCCGCGCGCGAGCACGGTGACGCCCGTGCGCTGCATCTCTATTATTCCGTACGGCTCTATCACTTTCAGAAAAGCGTCCAGCTTGGAGGGTGTGCCGGTGAGCTCGAGCACCATGGTATCCGGGGAGAGGTCTACGACCTTGGCCTTGTATATCTCTTTTATCTCCACGACCTGTCCGCGAACGTCGGGCGTGGCGGGCACCTTGACCAGCAGCAGCTCCCTGTATACGCAGTCCAGTTCGTCGGCGCAGCCTATCTTTTTTACGTCGTCGAGCTTGTCCATCTGCTTTATCATCTGGTAAAGCATGTATTCGTCGCCGATGAGCACTATCGTCATGCGCGAGATGTCGGGATCCTCGGTGGCGCACACCGAAAGGCTCTCTATGTTGTAGCCCCGCCTTGCAAACAGTCCGCTTATGCGCGTAAGCACGCCGCTGCGGTTGGAGACGAGCGCGGCAATGGTGTTCTTTTTGGGGTCTTTCCTGTATTCCGCCATGTCAGTTTTCCTCCATCTTCGTAAGCTGGGTGTCGTAGGTCATGCCCGGCTTTATCATGGGCAGCACGTTTTCATCCTCGGAGATGCGGCAGTCCACAAGCACGGGGCCTTTGCCCGCGGCGATGTATCCGAACGCCTCTTTCAGCACGGGGCGCACGTCCTTTTCGCTCTCTATCCGCAACCCCTTGGCGCCGAAGCTCTCGGCAAATTTAACGTAGTCGGTCTTCTTGTGCAGCGTGGTCTGCGAAAAGCGCCTGCCGTAGAATATCTTCTGCCACTGGCGCACCATGCCCAGAACGCCGTTGTCCATCAGCAGTATGGCTATGGGCGTGCCCTGCGTGACCGCGGTCGAAAGCTCGTTCATGTTCATGTTGAAGCAGCCGTCGCCCGTTATAAGCACTGCGGGTTTGCCGCTGCCGAAGCACGCGCCTATCGCCGCGCCCATGCCGTAGCCCATGGTGCCCAGTCCGCCCGAAGAGCAGAACAAGCGGGGCCTGTTCACGCGGAAGTACTGCGCCGTCCACATCTGGTGCTGGCCCACGTCGGTCACCACGGGTATGTCCCCGGGCGCAAGTTCGGACGCCGTGCTTATTATCTTGTAGGCGAGGAAGTTGGTGTCCTTTTTGACCTTCTCTTCGCCCTTGTATACGTTCACTTCGTCCAGCCACTCCGCCCTGTTCGTCTTCCCGAGCATGGGCAGCAGTGTTTCGAGCGCCTCGTGCAGGTCGCCCATCACGTGTATGTCAGAACGCACGTTCTTGTCTATCTCGGCGTTGTCTATGTCGATGTGTATTACCGTCTTGTCCTTTGCGAACATGTCGCGGTTTAGCGCCACTCTGTCGGAAAAGCGCGTGCCCAGCGCTATAACCGTGTCTGCACGCATCAGCGCCTTTGCCGCCGCAACGGTGCCGTGCATGCCTATCATGCCCAGGCAGTGCCTGTCGTCGTCGGGTATGCAGCCCTTGCCCATCAGCGTGTAAACGGCGGGGCAGTCCTGGCTTTCGCACAGCTGTTTGAGCAGGGGGGAGGCCTCGGAAGAGATTATTCCGCCGCCCGCCATGATTATCGGCCGCCTGCTCGCCGCTATCGCCTCTGCCACGGGCGTCATCTTTTCTTTGCTCACGGGCAGGGGCTTATAGTGCGCAGGTTCCGCCGGCGTATATTCGCACTCGTCGGTCTGTACGTTTTTGAGTATATCGATGAGCACCGGCCCCTTTCTGCCGCTGCCCGCAAGGTAAAATGCCTTGCGCACGGTGTCGGCAAGGTCCTTTACGTCCTTTACTATAAAGTTGTGTTTGGTTATCGGCATGGTTATGCCGCAGATGTCTATCTCCTGGAAGGAGTCCCTGCCTAAAAAGTTCAGCCCCACGTTGCCCGTTATGGCTACCATGGGTACGGAATCCATATAGGCGGTTGCAATGCCCGTCACAAGGTTGGTCGCGCCCGGGCCGCTGGTCGCAAAGCATACGCCTGTTTTACCGGTCACCCGCGCATAGCCGTCCGCGGCGTGCGCCGCGCCCTGTTCGTGCGCGGTGAGTATGTGGTTTATCTTTCCGTTTCTGAACAGTGCGTCGTAAATGTCGAGCACGGTGCCGCCGGGATAGCCGAATATCGTGTCTACCCCCTGTTCCAAAAGGCAGTTTATGAGTATCTCCGCTCCCTTCATCTTCATATCAAGCTCCTTCCGCCGCGCCGCCCGCGCGCGTACTATAATTATATCTGTATTGTATCTATTTTAAGGTATGGCCGCCCCGCTGTCAACAAAATCGAAGTATTTTTTGCATATAATGCATAAATTTTCAGTTTCGTTTATAAGAATGCACGATGCGGCATCGCTAAGCAGTCGTTATGCGCACGGTTATATATGCAAATGCGGCGTATATTTCAGATTTTTGTGTAGTCTTCGGCTATTGCGCATAAGACGCATTTTGTATTTTTATCCGTTTTTATGCCGTCTGAGATCTCCGCGCCGAATATCAGCAGCACATCGTTTCCGTCGCAGAGGAGGGGGATAGTTTTGCGCAGACGGACGGGTATCTTTTTATCGGTGAACCAATCGCCCAATTTTTTTGTGCCTCCGCCGAACTTGGTGAACCTGTCGCCCGCGCGCATGAAGCGGACTGTTGCGGAGGGTGGTATCTTGTCGCCGTCGAATCGCAGCACCTTGAAAGCCGTTTCGGGGCAGCGATACTGCACAACGTCTTTCATGTAGTCGTCCAGTTCGTAGTCGAAGCATACAGCGGCGGTCTGTCCGCAGTAGTCGGTGGCAAGCCGGCGGTAAAAATGCTCGTACGGCGCACCGTCGTCCTCGCAGTGCAAAAGTTTGTTATCAATGATGCATATCCTGCTCTCTTCTTTGAAGGCGGTAAGGCCCAGAAACTCGAACTTTTTTCCGTTTTCGGCAAATTGCAGGTTATAGAGCCTTTCAAGCTGGCCGCTCGTATAGTCCTTCTTCTGATGCCTGCCGGCGATGATTTCAACTGCGGCGCGGCGGAAGATCACCCTCTCTTCGCAGTGCGCTATATAGTTGCCATACGGCTCGCGGCGGGAGAGCAGCGGCTTCGCCTGTCTTTCGAAATATTCCTCGTCCTCTGCGGCAAGGCGCGAAAAGCGGTATATGGCCTTCGCTGCGCCCGGCACTGCCTCTTCCAAGGCGGGCAGTACGCCCAGCCTTATCTTGTTGCGGGTGTAGTCGGTCGTAAAATTCGTTTCGTCGTCTACGTACGGTATGCCGTTTTCGGTGATGTAGGCGTCTATCTCGGCGCGGGTGCAGGCGATCAGCGGGCGGATTATGGAAAGTTGCCTGTCGTTTGTTTTCATCTCCGCGTCGGTTATGCCGCGCATGCCCGCAAGCGCGGTGCCGCGGGCAAGGTTGAACAGTACCGTTTCGGCGTTGTCGTTAAGGTGGTGGGCGGTGGCAACGCAGTCGCATCTGCCCGCTTCGTTCATGTAGCATTCAAGCCTCCACGCCCGCGCGTCGTTCTCGTCGCGCAGCTCTCTTCCGGCAACGTAGCGTGAGAGGGGCACTCCGAGTTTTTTGCAGTATTCGGCCACGAACGCACTGTCGCGCTCGGAGGCCTCGCCGCGCATTCTGTGGTCGCAGTTGAGTGCGGTCAGCGTTATGCCGTATCCGGCCGCATGCGCGTGCAGGCAGTGCAGCAGCGCCATGGAATCGCGTCCGCCCGATACTGCAACGCAGATATGCTTGCCGGCGTATTTTTTCAGATCGATGTTCATGCTACGATTATACCACATTGCGCGCAGATATGCAACGGGGTAAAATTTGCCTTTTGCGGCGCAGCGGGCGTTATTTGAAAAAAATTTTGCGGCGGCGTTAAAAACGGTTGACAAACACGCTTTAATTTAATAGAATAATAAAGCTCTCTTGTAAGGGCATTTATCGCGGGGTAGAGCAGCCAGGTAGCTCGTCGGGCTCAT
>DVIK01000028.1 GCA_018711385.1 Candidatus Coproplasma avistercoris | reverse complement strand
TCTTCCTTCTTCTTAACGGTGCCGCCGGTGTTGTTGAAAGCGTCCATGAGTTCCGCGGCGAGCTTTGCGCTCATGCCCCTTTCGGAGCGCTTCCTGGTGTTGATGACAAGCCAGCGGATGGCAAGGGTCTGCCTCCTCTCGGGCCTGATCTCCATGGGCACCTGGTAGTTGGCGCCGCCTACGCGCCTTGCCTTTACTTCCAATACGGGCATGATGTTGTTCATTGCCTGATTGAAGATATCCATTGCGTCCTGCCCGAGCTTTTCGGACATTATTTTGAACGCGTCGTAAACAATGTTCTGTGCCGTACCCTTGTTCCCGTCGTACATTATCTGATTGATAAGCTTAGTCACGACCTTGGAATTATACACGGGATCGGGCAGCACGTCCCTCTTGGGAACGTTACCTCTTCTGGGCATATTCTTGTCTCCTTTTATTTATTTCTTTAAGGGTGGTCGCGGAGTTTATATTCCGCGGCCCAAATAAGCTATTGCTTGCCACAATAAAAACCTCACGCAAAATCTTTGCCTTCGGCAAATCTTTTGCCGTGAAATTTATTTTGTCGTAACGCGGCCTGACGCCCGAACTAAATTCGTGCTGCCGCGTTTCGGCATTATATCCTGGTAGCAAACCTTCTCCGCCCGTCTGCCTTGAATTCAAGGCACTCGGCGAATACTGCCTACTTTTATCGGTTAAGGGAAGATATATTCCGAAACAAGTAGGTTAACTGATTTCAAGGCTTACGCCTTGGGCTTCTTGGCGCCGTAGCGCGAACGCGCCTGCTTGCGCTTTGCCACGCCTGCCGTATCGAGGGCGCCGCGGATGATATGGTAACGGACGCCGGGAAGGTCCCTTACCCTGCCGCCGCGGATGAGCACCGAAGAGTGTTCCTGAAGGTTATGGCCTTCGCCGGGAATATATACGGTACCTTCCTGCTTGTTGGTAAGGCGCACACGGGCAATCTTTCTTATAGCAGAGTTGGGCTTTTTGGGAGTCGTGGTGGTGACCGAAAGGCACACGCCGCGCTTCTGGGGGCAGTTGTCGAGTATGGGCGACTTGGATTTGTAGACCTGCTTTTCCCTGCCGTGCTTTATAAGCTGGTTGATTGTGGGCATCTTGCATCCTCCTTGTTTTACTCGGCCTTGCGGCCTGTGGAATATATCTTTATCCGCATTTTCCCTTAAACAAATACGAATAAAAAGGGCGCCGCGGGTGCAGGAACGGGCACAACGACCCACTCTGACCGTAACGCAAAGGCTATTTTACCAAACGAATGTCACTTTGTCAACAAAATTTACGCAAAAAAACCGCAGGACGGCCGCCCTGCGGTTTTTACGGAATAATTGTGAGCTGTTTTCAGGCCTTTCAGTTGAGCACGACGTCCTCGAGCTTCTTATACTTTTCCAGCGCCGCCTGCCGCAGGGCGGAGATCTCATACCCGCCGGAAAAGGCCTCGTCGGAGATGGCCTTGGCGGTGAAAATGACGCTTGCCGGGAACTTTAAGTTGCGTATCTCCGAAAGGACGCGGCCGCTCTGCCGCGTGCCCATGAAGTCTCCGCTGCCGCGCATCTCGAGGTCGGCCTCGGCTATTCTGAAGCCGTCGGAATTATTCTTTACGGCGGCCAGCCTTTCGCGCGCCTGCGGAGTGTCGCTGCCCATTAAAAGGAAACAGTAGCTCTTGTACTGCCCGCGCCCCACGCGGCCTCGCAGCTGGTGCAGCTGCGACAGCCCGAACTGCTCGGCGTTGTAAATTACCATTATTGTGGCGTTGGGCACGTCCACACCCACCTCTATCACCGTGGTGGAGACGAGGCAGTCGTACCTGCCCTGCCTGAAATCCTCCATGACGGCGTTCTTTTCCGCCTCCTTCATCTTACCGTGAAGCAGCCCCAGCTTTACGCCGCGCATCTTTTGCGAAAGCTCGCCGAACAGTTCCGTGACGGACATCGCCGTGCCCTCGTCGTCGCCCTCTATCCTCGGGCAGACGAAGTACGCCTGCCTGCCCTGCTTTGCCTGCGCTGAGATATAGTCCAGCATGGCGGCGTACTTGCTTTCGGGAATGATCGCGGTGGTTATCTCCTGCCGCGCGGCGGGCTTGTCCTTTATGGTGGTGATGTCCAGATCGCCGTAAAATATGAGCGAGAGCGTGCGCGGTATGGGCGTGGCGGACATTATAAGGGTGTCGCAACCCTCGCCCTTTTCCGCCAGCGAGGCGCGCTGCGCCACGCCGAAGCGCTGCTGTTCGTCGCACACCACGAAGGCGAGGTTGCGGAACGCCACATCCTTCTGAATGACGGCGTGGGTGCCGCAGACTATGGAGATCTCTCCGCTTTTAAGCCCCGCCTTTATGGCGCGCTTTTCGGCAGCGGGCGTGCTGCCCGTGAGCAGGGCGGCGTTGCTTTCGGGAAAGTAGCGCTTTATGAGCGCGCAGTTCTGCCGGGCGAGCACTTCGGTGGGGGCGAGCATGGCGGCCTGACAGCCCGACTTTACCGCCATGAACATGCCCGTGAGGGCTACGGCCGTCTTGCCGCTGCCCACGTCGCCCTGCAACAGCCTGTTCATCTGCGACGGCGAGTGCACGTTTTCGTATATCTCGCGCACGGCGGCAAGCTGCCCCGGCGTGAACGTAAAGGGGAAGCGCGCGATGAAGTCCGCCACCTCGCGCTCCGTAACCGAATAGTTGTTGACGCGCACCCTGTCGCCGTAGCCCTTTATGACCCTGAATGCCGAGATGAGCAGAAAGTACTCTTCGAGCGCGATGCGCGCCGAGGCCTTCTTTATGTCATCCTGCGACTGCGGGGCGTGCACGCGGCGGTAACTTTCGGCGAGTGAAACCAGCCCGTACCTGCGGCGGAGCTGTTCGGGGATGAGCGAGGACGGGGCGACCTTTTCGAGGGCGCGCCGCACCGCCTCGCGCACGATGCGCTGGGTAAGCCCGCCCGCAAGCGGGTACACGGGGACTATCCCCTTCAGGTTCCTGTTGTCGGCGGCGGATTCGAACGAGGGGTTGACCATGGACGCGCCCATGCCGTACCTGTTCTGCACGCGCCCGTAAAACAGATAGCCGCCCGGTTTGAGTTTTTGCGCCACATAGGGCTGGTTGAACCAGACGGCGCTAAATATGCACCCCTGCTGCTGGCAGAGCGCCTTTACGTAGGGGCGGCGGGCAAAGCGGTTGAATTCGACATTGAGCACCTCGCACGAGACGAGCGCCTGCGAGTTGTGCTCCGCCTGCGAGATGAGCGCGACGCGCGTAAGGTCGGCATAGTCGCGCGGATAGAGCCGCACGAGGTCTTCCGCGGTGTACACGCCCAGCTTGTTGAAATCCTTTTCCCGCTTTTCAGATATATATTTAAGTTCGGTGAGTTTCATCGCACCCCCTGCATGCCGTGCGGAAGCCGCCATGCCGCGCCCGCCAAATTCAAACGGGGAAAGACTCCGCCTTTCCCCTTTGCAAAATGTTTTTATGATGAGTTTCAGATAATAATGTATGGCGCAAAACGAATTTCCCGCCGCCGCGCGACCCGGTTACATCAACCCTTGAAGATGCGAGGTCACTCAGCCCGTGACGGGGCGTATAAAATAATTACGGCGCAAGGCGGGTTGCCCGCCGCCGCGCGACACAATTTGCGCATACCTGCGCCTCAGCGGGGTGAATGGCGACGATTATATAAACGAGGGCGTCAAATTATCGTCGCCAGAGGGGCAGGCCCCTCAAATCACGAATTTTTTCGCGCCCCGCCGGCACGAAAAAATTGTGAACTTCTTTATTCAAGCGATACTATATAATAATATACAGGCTGTCCGCCGTAGTGGAAATCCACGTCGCATTCGGGGAACATCTCCGCGACCTTGTCGGCAAGCGCCGAGGCGTCCTCTTCGGTGACGCCCTCGCCGTAGTAGAGGGTAATCATCTCGTGGTCGGGATTCTTCAGCTTTTCGATAAGGGCGATGGTGGTTTCGGCTATATCGCTGCCCTTGGCGAGGATCTTTTTGTTGTCGAGGCCGATTATGTCGCCCGCCCTGAGCTTGAAGCCGTTCATCGTGGTGTTGCGCACGGCGTAGGTGACCATGCCCGAGACGACGTTGTCGATGGCGTGCGTCATGTTGGTCTTGTTGACGGCGACCGAACTTTCAGGATTGAACGCGAGCGCAGCCGCGTAGCCCTGAGGCACGTTTTTAGTGGGTATCACATGTATGTTGCGGCCGGTCACGAGGTCCTTTGCCTGCTCCGCCGCGAGGATAATGTTGGAGTTGTTGGGGAAGACGAACACGTTGGAGGCGTTTATCTTCTGCACGGCGCTGGCAATGTCCTGCGCCGAGGGATTCATGGTCTGCCCGCCCTCGATGACCTTGTCGCACAGCAGGTCTTTGAAGATATCGGCAAGGCCGTCGCCCGAGCAGATGGCGAGCATGCCCATCTCCTTCTTTTCGGCCTCCAGCTTGGCCTTGAGCTGGCGGTTCTCTTCGAGCATGTTCTCTATCTTGATCCTGTCGAGTTCGCCCAGCTCGAGCGCGTAGGAAAGCGCTATGCCGGGAGTGTTGGTGTGGACGTGCACCTTGACGAGCTCCAGATCGCCTATGCAGATGACGCTGTCGCCTATCTGCATGAGCTTTTCTTTGAGCCTGTCGATATCGGCAAGCGTGGTCATCTGCTTTAAGTGTATGATGAAATATTCGGTGCAGTATGCAAACTCTATCTCGCCGAGGTCGAGGTTGATTATATCGGAATTGTCGCCGAACTCGGGCTCCTTTTTGCCCTGCTGGGCGTCGGTGGGGATGTCGTCGGTGCCGATGTCCTCGCCCGAGACCGCGGCAAGGAAGCCGCGCATTATGGTCATGAGGCCGACGCCGCCGCTGTCGACCACGCCCGCCTTTTTTAGCACGGGCAAAAGTTCCGGCGTCTTTGCGAGCGCCTCGTCGCCGACCGCGATGAGCGCGGTAAAGAAGTCGACGAAGTCCTTGTTCTTGCCCGCGAGCTTGGGCGCCGCCTCGCTCATCATCCTGACTACCGTTAAAATCGTGCCTTCCTTGGGCTTGGACACGGCGCTGTAAGCCACCTTGGTGCCAGCCTCCATCGCCTTTGCGAAGGTCTTTGTATCTATGCCGTTCTGGCACTCGCGCACCACAGAGCAGATGCCGCGGAAGATCTGGCTGGTTATTACGCCCGAATTGCCCCTTGCCCCGCGCAGCGCGCCCTTGGATACGGCGTCGCATATCTCCTGGAAGCGGTTGGAGGAGCAGGCGTTCATTTCCGATATCGCCGACTGCATGGTGAGCGACATGTTGGTGCCCGTATCGCCGTCGGGCACGGGAAATACGTTCAGGGCGTCGACTTTGGCCCTGTTTATTTCAAGCATTCTGGCACCGCTCGAAACCATCTTGCGGAAGTCGGTGCTGTTGATGATTTTCTGCATATGACTCCTTAAAATTCAAAAAGGCGCGACCGCGAAGGGCGCGCTTAAAGTGAGGTCAGAGCTTGACCCCCATTATGTTTACGTTTACCGTATCCACTATCATACCCGAAAAGCGCTCTACCTTATACTTGACTCCCTCTTTCAGCGCCTCTGCGACGGCGTTTATCGACACGCCGTATTTGATGATGACGTAAACGTCTATATATATCCTGTCGCCGCTCGTCACGACTTTGATCCCCTTGCCCTCCGAAGGCTTCTTTCTTAAAAGCTCGGTTATGGAATCCATAAAGCGGCGGGATACGAGTTCCACGATGCCGTAACAATCGAGCGCGGCGTATGCCGCAACCCTGGCGAGAACCCGGTCGGATATTGAAATTTTACCGTAAACGTTGCTTGTGTTGACTGACATAATAACTCCTGTCTGTTTCATTTTATAACATTTGCCGCTATTTTGCAAGCCTTTGCCCCGCTTTTGCAGCGATTTTTCCCGCAAGCGGAAACATTTATTTTTTCACCGCGCAAAAAATTTGCCAAAACGGCATGTTTTTGATTGATTTTTTTGAAAACAGGTGCTATATTAGTATAGCCGTTTTTGAGAAACGGTTTTTATTTGCTCATTTTTTTCAGGTAAATTCCACCACGGAGGTGTTCAATCATGTCGAGAGTATGCAGCGTATGCGGCAAGGGTCAGACGTCCGGCAACAACGTAAGCCACTCCAAGAGGAGAACGAGGAGGACTTTCAAGGCCAACGTGCAGAAGATAAGCTATATCGACGCAAACGGCAAGGCTGTAACGGGCTATGTGTGCACCCGTTGCATGAAGACGGTAGAGAGGGCGTAACCCCTCCTTCCGCAGCTATAGGGCTTGTTTGCGGGCGGCAGATTGCCGCCCGCTTATTTTGCTTTGAAAAGACTTCGCGCCTTCCGCGGAGCGCGGCCTCCGGGCCGCCGCGGAGCGCAGCCGCACCCCCGATACATTAAAGTGACAATATAACTTGTTATAATTTTCCCGTGCCCGACAAACGGCGCGGGATTTTTTTGTGCGCAACACAGGGCACGCCGCGTGCGGGCATAAAATCGCCCTGCCGCGCCCGAATGGGCGCGGCAGGGCGATTTGATAATATAACTTTGCAAAATTATACGTTCAGCCGCGCTTTATGCGCACCGCCGCAGAGAGCAGCGCACGCACGGGCTTGGGGGGTTTTACGCAGATGACGAAGGTCTTTTTCATTACACGCTCCCGAGGTTTATTATTACGAGGGCAGTGCAGCCTTCACCGAAGGCAACATAGGCGGAGGGGCTTAAAACTATGTTGGATACGCCCCTGCACTCGCCGTAGTCTATCACCTTCGGATAGCCGTACTTCATTCCCCCGCTATCCAGTATATGCAGCGGGGAGGAAAAGGGGAACACCGAGACCGTCTTGCCTTCAAACTCCCCCGCGCGAAAGGTGCCGCGCACGGCGAAGATTTCGGCATCTTCCGAGATGAGGCGCATGGATACGCCATGCAAAAGCGCAAAATGCAGCAGCTGGATATTGCCGAGGAAGTGGTCGGCCCTGCCGCCGAACGCGCCGTAGCAATCTATTTCGGTCACCCCGTCGGATATCATCTTGCGCAGCGCTATCTCGCCGTCGGTGAAGTTCTTTTCCGAAGGGTAGATCTCCTCTGGCGGGGGAACGGGCGGCTCTTTCAGGCTGTCGAAGTCGCCTATGTTCTTTACTATGTCCGCCCTGCCCTTTGCCCAGGCGTAGGCGCCGTCGCAACAGTAGGCGGGCACCCCGCGCGGAAGCTCGCCCGCATACGGCTCGCCGTTGAGGAGGAGCAGCGCCTTCATCCGCGCAGCTCCTTTACCGCCGCGGCAAAATCTGGCGCGCCGAACAGCGCCGAACCCGCCACAAGCACGTTTGCGCCCGCCGCGACCGCAAGCGGGGCCGTCTGCGCGTTTATGCCGCCGTCTATCTCTATATCCATATCCGCCCTGCCAAAAAGCGCCGCACGCGCCCTGAGCGCCGATATCTTGGGCAGCACTTCGGGAATGAACTTCTGTCCGCCGTAGCCGGGGAACACGCTCATCACCAGCACCATGTCGCAAAGCGGCAGCACGGGGAAGAGCGCCTCGGCGGGGACGTCGGGATTGATGACCGCGCCGCACTTTACGCCGTACGATCTTATGAGCGCGAGCGTCTCTTTAAGGTAGCTTTGCGATATCTTTGCGCACGCCTCGTAGTGCACGGTTATGATGTCGGCGCCCGCTTCGGCAAAGAACTTTATCTGCGTCTTGGGATGCTCTATCATGAGATGCACGTCGAGCGGCAGCTTCGTGTGAGGGCGGATATTCTTTACCATCTGCCCGCCGAAGGTTATCGGCCCCACGAAGGAGCCGTCCATCACGTCGCAGTGTATGAGGTCTGCCCCGCCCGCCCGGCAGAGCTCCACCGCCTCGCCCATGCGGGAAAAGTCGGCGGAAAGTATGGAAGGCGCTATTTTTATCTGCATATGAATAGACTCCGTAATTTAGTCGCGGCCGTTCAGCCGTTGCCGTTTTCGCCGAGGTAGCCCGCGCGCAGCTGGCCGCACGCGCCGCCTATGTCGGCGCCCATCCTGCGGCGGAGCGTGGCTGAGATGCCGCCCTCGGTGAGTATTTTAAGAAATTCCTGCGCGCCGCGCTCGGTGGCGGCGGAAAGTTTGCGCTCCTTTACGTCGTTCAGCCTTATAAGGTTGACGTGGCACGGCCTGCCTTTGAGCAGCTTTACGAGCGCGCGGGCGTGCGCCGCGTCGGAATTTTCGCCCGCGATGAGCGAATACTCGAAAATGTAGCGCCTGCCCGTCTTTGCAAAGTAGTTGGCGCAGGCGGCGAGGATGTCCTCTATCTTATAGGCGCGGGCGACGGGCATGGTGCGGGCGCGCTCTTCGTCGGTGACGTTGTGCAGCGAGACGGTGAGGTTGAGCGGCAGCCCCTCTTCCGCGAGGTCGTACATCCTTGGCACCAGCCCGCAGGTGGAGAGACTGACGTTGCGCGGCGAGATATTTATGCCGCCCTCCGCCGCCATGTCGCGCACGAACTTTATAACGTTGCCGTAGTTGTCGAGCGGTTCGCCGCTGCCCATGAGCACGACGTTGGTGACCTGCCGCTTTGCAGGCGTGCCGCCGTGCAGCGCGTTTACCTTGAGCACCTGAGAGAGCATCTCGCCCGGGGTGAGGTTGCGCACCAGCCCGCCGAGGGTGCTGGCGCAGAACTTACAGCCCATGCGGCAGCCCGCCTGGGTGGATACGCACAGCGTGTTGCCGTACTTATAGCGCATGAACACGCCCTCGATTATGTTGCCGTCGGCAAGTTTATAGAGGTACTTTTCGGTGCCGTCGGAAGAAATGAGCGTCTTTACTATCTTCAGCGCGCAGTCCTCGAACCGCCCGAGCAGCCTCTGCACGAACGCCGCGGGCAGGGCGGGGATGCCGGAGATATCGTGCCCGCGCATCACCCCGTCGAAGAGCTGTTTTGCGCGGAAAGGCCTTTCGCCCATCTCCTCCGCAAGCCGCTTAAGCTCCGTAAAGTTGTAATCTGCAAGTATCTCTTTCATAATTCAACGCGGCATATGTGCCGACGGACAAACTTTCAGCAGTGCCCGCGGGATCAGCTTTTGCGTATGAAACGCGTGACGAAGAAGCCCGCCCCCTGCGAGATGTGCGGCAGGAACTGCAGCCCCGTCTTTGTGCGGCGCGAAGGCAGGGCGCACTCCGGTATGTCGAGCTCAAACCCCTGCACCGAAGCGAGGAAGCCATGCACCGCGCTGTCGTTCTCTTCGGGGAGGACGGAGCAGGTGGAATAGTAAAGGCTGCCGCCCGGCCTTACGTAACGGGCGCAGTTTGCAAGTATTTTAAGCTGCAGCGCGGCAAGCGAGGCTATGTCCTCCTCCCGCCTGAACAGCTTTATGTCGGGATTTTCGTTTATAACGCCGCTGCCGGAGCAGGGGACGTCGCACAGCACGCCGTCGAACAGCCCCTCCCATTCGGGGTTGAATGCAGAGGCGTCGCCCGCAACGGGAAACACGTTGTCCGCGCCCATGCGGCGGGCATAGCTGCCTATAAGCTCTACCCGGTGAGGGTGCAGTTCCTGCGCGGTGACCGAGCCGCACTTTTTTGCGAGCAGCACGCTCTTGCCGCCGGGGGCGGCGCAGGCGTCGAGCAGGCGTCCGCACGGGGATACCACCGAACAGATGGCTGCCGAGCCGACCGACTGGAAGGTGTAGTCGCCCGCATCGTAGCCGCCGTCGCGCACGAAATTTCTGAAGATATATACGCCTTTGAAGGGCGTCTCTTCATGCGGGAGCGCAAGATAGCGCTCCGCTCCGCGTTCGAAGCGGACGCACACCCCGTGCGAGGGGGCGGAGAGTATGGCGGCGGCCTCCTGCTTGTAGCTGCGGCGCACCCTCTTTGCCAGCCACAGCGGCGCGCTGACCTCCACCGACAGCCGCTCGTCGGCGCCCGCGGGCAGCGCGGGGAGCTTGTACGAGCGCAGAAAGGCGTTGACGAAACCGGCGGCGCCTCCCTTGCCCGCCTTTTTGGCAAGCTCCACGGCACAGTCGGCCACCATGTAGCCGTGCTTGCCCATGAATTCCAGCATATACAGCGCTATTTTGAGTATCAGCCGTATTGCCGACTTGGGCTGTTTTTGGCAATTTGCCCCTATGATATAGCTTAAATAAACGTCCTTTTCGAGCACGCCGTAGCAGATTTTGGAAGTTTGCGGGCGGTTTTGCGGCTCTGTGGGCACCGAGGCGAGCGCCTGCTTCAAGTAGGCGCCGCGGCTGTACACCTCGGAGAGGACGAGATAGGGGTCAGTAAGCGGGTTATTCAAGCATATCCCCCGCTTTGAGTTTCCTGCCGTTGAAGATGTCGGCCGCCGAAAGGCGCTTGCCGCCCGCAAACTGCGCCTCGGTCACAAGCACGCTGCCCTCGCCGCAGGCAACGGCAAATCCGCCCTTTGCAACTTCGAGCACGCTGCCCGCCGCGCCGCCGCCTTCGCGGACGAACGCCCTTAAAAGATTGAGCGGGCTGCCGCCGTGCATGCAGTACGCCGCGGGCGAGGGGCTCATGCCGTTTATCAGCGCGCACACCCTTGTCGCAGGCTGCGAAAAATCTACCCTTGCGTCCTCTTTTTTTATCTTTTTGCAGTAGGTGGCGGCACCATCGTCCTGCAAGAGCAGGTTTTCGTCGCCGCTCTCTATCAGTTTTGCCGCCTCGCACAGCGCCTCGGCGGCGAGCAGGGAGAGCCGCTGCGAGAGTTCGCCGCTCGTCTCGCCCTCCCCTATTTTGCAGCGCTTTACGAGCAGGATATCCCCGCTGTCGAGCGCGAGTTCGGTCTTCATTATGGTGACGCCCGTCACCTTTTCGCCCGCAAGTATTGCCGATTGAACGGGCGAGGCGCCGCGAAAGGCAGGCAGCAGCGAGGCATGCGCGTTCCACACCCCCCCGGGGAAGGCTTCGAGCACTTCGCGCGTGAGCAGCTGGCCGTAAGCGCAGGTGAACATGGCGTCGGCGCCGAGCGCTCTCAGCTCTTCGGCGTGGTCGCGTATCCTTGCAAACTGATACACGGGCAGCCCCAGCCCGAGCGCGAAGCTCTTTACGGGCGGCGGGGTGAGCACGCCCTTCCTGCCGAAGGGCCTGTCCTCCTGAGTGACCACGCCGACTATATCGGCGCCGCTGTTTACGAGCGCTTTGAGCGGCTCCACCGCAAACTGCGGCGTGCCGGCATACAGTATCTTCACCTCTCCTCCTCTTTCACGTCTACAACGTCCGTGGCCTTGTCGGTGTAGATGACGCCGTCGAGGTGGTCGAGTTCGTGGCAGACCGCGCGCGCAAAGAAACCTTCGGCGGTGAGCTTGTGCTTTCTGCCCTGCCTGTCGCGGTAGACGAGCTTGACCTTTTCGGGGCGGGTGACGGTGCCCTGCTTGCCCTTTACCGAAAGGCAGCCCTCGGGGCCGGTCTGTTCGCCCTTCTGCGAGATTATTTCGGGGTTGATAAGTTCGAAGAACCCCTCCTCCACGTCGATAACGACCGCGCGCGCGTCCACTCCCACCTGGGGGGCGGCAAGGCCCGCGCCGTCTTCGGCGCGCACCGTCTCCTTCATGTCGTCCAAAAGCGCGGCGAGCTCGCCGTTGAATGTTTTCACCTCTCTGCACACAGTGCGCAGTATGGGGTCGCCCACCTGCACCACATATCTCCGTGCCATAACTTCACCTCTTGTTATTATTTCCGCCATATGTGCGGGTAAATTTCAGAATTTGCGGGATCATGAAAGATTTACGGGGTTTTCCTCGACATAGACGAGCGCCTTTTGCGAGGAAAACTTTACCGCAAGCGCGTAGATCTCGGGCAGCAGCCCGCCGTCCTCCAGCCGCATGAGAACCTGATAGCGCACGCGGCCCTGGATCTTTTTTATGGGCGAGTGCATCTTGTTGAGAAAGATGAACTCTTCGGGGTGCCTTTGCCGCAGCTCCTCCGCGCCGAAATATACGCCTCTGAGCGCCTCGAGCGCGGGGCCGTCTTCCTCCGCCGTCACCATCACCCTGCATATCAGCGAGAACGGCGGGAAGCGCGTGGCCTTACGCAGCGCGACCTCGTTTTTGAAGAAGCCCTCGTAGTCGTAGTTGACCGCATACCTTAAAACGGCGTTTTCGGGGGAGTAGGTCTGCAGCACCACCTGCCCGGCCTCTCCCGCCCTGCCGCTGCGGCCCGCGACCTGCGTTATGAGCTGAAAGGTGCGTTCGCCCGCGCGGTAGTCGGAAAAGTGCAGGCTCATGTCGGCGTCGAGTATGCCCACCAGCGTAACGGCGGGGAAGTCGTGCCCCTTGGCTATCATCTGCGTGCCCACGAGTATGTCCGCCTGCCTTTCGGCAAACTGTCTGAGTATCTTATAGTGCCCCTCTTTGCCCGAAGTGGTGTCGTTGTCCATGCGCAGTATGCGCGCCGAGGGGAAGTCGTGCTTAAGGTCGGCCACCACGCGCTGGGTACCCGTGCCGCCGTAGCGCAGGTGCAGCCCGCCGCATTCGGGACAGGCGCGCGGCATGCGGTACCTTGCGCCGCAATAGTGGCATTTAAGGCAGTTTTCCTCCGAGTGGTAAGCGAGCGCCACGTCGCAGTTTTCGCACTTCAAGGCATAGCCGCAGTCCTGGCAGATGACAGTGCGCGAATAGCCGCGGCGGTTTAAGAAGATTATTGCCTGGTTGCCGCTTTCGAGCGTGTCTTTGAGCTGTTCGCGCAGCGCGGACGAAAAGGCGGTGTTGTTGCCGCGCTTTACCTCCTTGCGCATGTCGGCTATGGTTATGTGCGGCAGCGGCTTGCCGTTTATGCGCTCTTTGAGCGTGATGAGATTGTACCTGCCCTCCACGGCGGCGGAATAGCTCTCCACCGAGGGGGTGGCGCTGCCGAGGATGAGTTTGCAGCCGTTGTGTTCGGCGCGCAGGCGCGCCACTTCCAGAGTGGAATAGCGCGGCGCCGATTCGGAAAAGTAAGAGCCGTCGTGCTCCTCGTCGATGATTATAGCACCGATGTTTTCCAGCGGGGAGAATATGGCGCTGCGGGCGCCTATGGCTATCTTTGCCTCGCCCGTGCGCAGCCTCCACCACTCGTCGAACCGCTCGCCCGCCGAAAGCCCGCTGTGCAGTATGGCGGCCCGTTCGCCGAAGCGGCGCTTCAGCTGCGAGAACATCTGCGGCGTGAGCGAGATCTCGGGCACGAGGAAGATGGCCGTCTTGCCGCGCTGCAGCGCGCGGCTTATGACGTTCAGATATATCTCCGTCTTGCCGCTGCCCGTGACGCCGTGCACAAGCTGCACGGTACGGCTGTCGCGCTCTATGCCGTCCAGCGCCGCAGACTGCGCGGGAGTGAGCACCTTGCCCGCCTCCTCACCGTCTGCAAACCCCGAGGGAGAGCGGTTTATGCGCACCCTCTCCATGAGCGCGCCGCCCTTTTCGACTACGGCGTTCACAGCGCCGCGGCCGAACTTTTCGCAGCAGGGGGTGTATTCGGCCTGCCCGGCCTCCCTTAAAAAGTCGTAAAACTGCCGCTGCTTTTTTGCCGATCCGGAAAAACTGAGCGCGGCGCCGCTGAATTTCAGCACCTTTTTATAGAGTTCGCGCACCTTGCCAGAGCGCATCTCCGAAGGCAGAAACAGCCTTAAACACACCGCCTTGGGCACGCGGTAGCGTTCCGAAAGCTCGCTCATCAGCGAAAAGCATTCGGGCACGAGGGCGGGAGGCTCTTCATATACGAAGCTGACAGGTTTGACCTTTTCCGCCGGATAGGCGCTCGTGCGGGACAGCCCCACTATGAAGCCGTCCACCGTCCTGCCGCCGAAGGGCACCTTTACGCGGCTGCCCGCAGGGGTGCCGTCTTCGCAGGAATATTCAAAAATTCTGTCCACCTGGCTGTGGGCTATATCAACTATTACCTGTGCATACATACAAGGCTCCGCCGCGGTCGGCCGGTAATATTCAGCCCCGCGCGGGGCGCGGGGCTGAACAGGTTAATCCTTTGCGCTTATCACCTTGCCTGCCGCGATCTCGTTGCAGGCAACGGTTATGGGTTTCATCTTGCCCGGCAGCTCCCTGCCGTTGTTCTGCTCGATTATCTGGCGGGCGCGCTTCGAAGCGACCACACACAGTTCGTAGCGCGAGGCATCGTGGCCGTCTGCCGAAAGTTTTCCGATAAGTTGGTCTACCGCAGGTTTATTTATCATAGCAAAACCTCCTTTTCTGCATCTATTATTTCCAGAATACGCTTAGCCGCGGCAGTGACGTCTTCGTTCACCACGCAGTAATCGTATTTATCTTTCTTTGAAAGTTCGTATTCGGCGCGGGATATGCGCAGGGCGACCTTTTCCCCGCTCTCCGTGCCGCGCTTTTCCAGCCGCCTTTTCAGCTCGTCCATGTCGGGCGGCTCTATCATGATGAGCACCGCCGAAGGGTGCGCCGCCTTTACCGAGAGCGCGCCGTCGACGTCTATTTCGAGGATGATATCGCCCGAGAGCAGCGTCTTTTCCACAAAGGCGCGCGGCGTGCCGTAGTAATTTTCGAAGTGTTCGGAGTATTCCAGAAGCTCGCCGCCTTCGATCATCTGCAGGAAGCGTTCGCGGCTGACGAAGAAGTAATCCACGCCGTCCCGCTCGCCCGCGCGCGGCGCGCGCGTGGTGCACGACACGCTCTCTTTGAGCGAGGGGCGCAGCCTGAACATCTCCTTTATGACGGTGCCCTTGCCCACCCCGGACGGCCCGGAGATGACGGCGAGCACATTTCTCTGCCTATTCAACGTTCTGCACCTGTTCGCGTATTTTTTCTATCTCGTTTTTGAGCTCCAACCCGCAGCGGGTGATGGTCAGATCGTTGCTCTTGGAGCATATCGTGTTGGTCTCCCTGTTGAACTCCTGCACGAGGAAGTCGAGCTTCCTGCCCACTACCCCGGCCCCGCAGATCTCCCTGAACTGCTCTATGTGCGAGCGCAGGCGGGTGAGCTCTTCGTCTATGTTCGACTTGTCGGCAAACAGCGCCACCTCGGTGAGCAGCTTGCCCTCGTCCACCGTTGCATCCGCGAGGTACTTTTCCACCTTCTCTTTGAGCTTTGCCCTGTAATCCTCGGCAACGAGGGGCGCACGGGCGGAAACTTCGCCCACGAGCGCCTCTATCCTGTCCATGCGCGAGAGCATGTCTGCCCTGAGCTTTTCGCCCTCTTTCAGGCGCATGGCGTTGAGGTTATCGAGCGCCGCGTCCAGCGCGTTGTCGAGCGCTCCGGTCAACTGCTCGTCGGCCGCCTGCGCCTCGCCCTGCACCAGCATATCGGGCATGCGCAGCAGGGAAACGAGATCGCCGCAGGCCGCGGAGGGCACGATGTCCGCCGCGAGCTCTTTCAGCCTTCTGAGCGCGTTCAGGCAGGCGGTCGCAACGCCCTCGTCCAGGCGGGCGCCGCACTTTTCTTCGCGCTTGTCCGTAAGATTGACGTAGACGTCGGCATGGCCGCGCGTGAATTTTTTGCGGATGGCGTTGCGCACGGCCTCTTCATAGGCGGCAAATACGCGCGGCGCCTTTACCGATACGTCGAGATAGCGGTTATTCACCGTCTTGATCTCCACGGAGAGCTCTATTCCTCCGCCGCTGTATCCGCCTCTGCCGTAACCCGTCATGCTGAGCATATGCGCAAACCCCTTTTGCAAATACCGTAAATTTGCAGCCGCCGGCATAGCCGCCGACATTACTGCAGACTACATTATAGCAAACCGTGCAAAAAATTTCAAGCGGTTTGCCCCGTTACGGCAATTTTTGCGCACTGATTTTACAAACGGTTAAAAATCGGCGTCGTCGTCCTCCGCGGCGCCGCGCATGCGCGAGGTGACCGTGCGCCAGCACGGGACGCGGGAAGTTTCGAACAGCGTGAGCGGCAGATTGGAAGTGGCCAGCCCGCCCGAAGTTTCGGCAAACAGCGCCGTCCTGCCCGCGCAGCCGATGACCGGAACGCCGTATAGATACGCGTAGGCACGCATGAGCACGGAGTGGACGGGGCGCAGCCCCTCGCTTAAAAACAACACGATCGAACAGCCGCACGCCGCCAGCGAGCGCATGCATTCGGGGAAATATATATCGTTTTCTATAAGCACGCCCGCCCTGCATCCGCCCAGCATATACAGCCCGAGCGAGGCGCCGCTCTTATACTTCTCGTCGCCGAATACGCGGCACATATCGGATATGCCGAGCAGTTTGCCCGAACACGCCGCCGCGGCAGACTTGCGCACCGCCCCGCGCGATGAAGTTATGCAGCCGCACACCACGCCGCAGCCCGCCGCGCGCGAGAGGCGCGCGACCTCTTCGAACTTTTCGCTCTTGCCCGAAAGTTCGCTTTCATAATCGACGGCGCCCAGCCTTTCGAAGCCGAACAGCGCGACGTCGCACTCCGGCAGCCGCGCCGCCCCCGACGTAACAACACACACCTTCATACAATCCATTGTATTTGATTTGCCGCGCGTTTGTGAAAAAATTTTTTGCAAAACCTGTCAAGACGGCGACCGCGGACGCATACGATATTGTACCATGAAGAGATCATTCTGCCTTATAATAGCCGCGGCGGTATGCTGCGGCGCAATGCCCGCAACGGCGTGCAGAAACGACGACGGGCGCACCGATTACCGCATATCCGCACAGTACTCAAACGGCACGCTCACCGCCGAGTGCGAAGTCGACTACTACAACGCCTCCGCACCCACCGGCACGCTGGAATTCAACATCTATCCCAACGCCTACCGCAGCGGCGCGCAGTTCAGGCCCGTTTCAGACGAACTGCGCTCACGCGCATACTATGCGGGCACGAGCTACGGCGGAATGGAGATAACCGCAGTTGACGGCGCGAAGGAGTGGAAGATCTGCGGTTCGGACGAGAATATACTGCAGGTAACGCTGCCCGACACGCTTGAGACGGGCGGGCGCGCTACCGTTACGTTAAGCTACGAGCTCACGCTTGCAAAAGTAAACCACCGCACGGGGATAACGCAGCGCACGGTCAACCTGGGCAACTTTTATCCGACGGTCTGCACGCGCACGGAGGACGGCGGATTTTTACAGTGCGAATATTACAGCGACGGCGACCCGTTCGCAAGCGATTGCGCCGACTATACGGTGGAGCTGACGCTGCCCGCGGGCTTCGGCGCGGCGGCGAGCGGAATGCAGACGGGAGCCGACGGCAATACGCTGTTTTACGAGCTGGAAAACGCGCGCGACTTCTGCATAGTGCTCTCCGACGGATTTGAAAAGCTGACGGCGGATGCAGGCGGCACGCCCGTGAATTACTATCATTGCGACGACGCGCATGCGGAAGAGGTGCTGGACGCGGCGGCGCAGGCGCTTGCGTACTTCGAAGATAAGTTCGGAGAATACGAATATCCGCAGCTGAACATAGTGCAGACGGGATTTGCCGCGGGCGGCATGGAGTATCCCGCGCTGGCGATGATAAGCGACGAACTTTCGGGCGACGATGCCATATATGCGACCGTGCACGAGGTGGCGCACCAGTGGTGGTACGCCATGGTGGGCAGCGACCAGCTGAACTGCGCATGGCAGGACGAGGGGCTGGCGGAATACAGCACGCTGTGCTTTTTCGAGGAACACCCGCAGTACGGCTATACCCGCGCGGGCATAGTACACTCCGCCACCGAGGCGTACAGGGCGTTCTATTCGGTGTACGGGCAGCTGTTCGGCGATGCCGACACCACGATGAACAGGCACCTTAAGGACTTTTTAAGCGACTACGAATACGTTAACATAGCCTACAACAAGGGGTTGCTGCTGTTCGAGACGCTGCGCTCCTCCGTAGGCGACGATAAGTTCTTCGGGGCGCTTAAAAGTTACTTCGAAGACATGCGCGGAAAGACGGCGACCGCCGACGCGCTGCAAAAATGCTTTGAAAAGCACGGCGACCTTTCGGGCGTGTTTGAAAGTTTTATAGAAGGCAAGGTGATAATTTAACAAGGCATCCGGCGGCAAAACAGCAGATCGCACCGCATATATGCCCTGAACAACGCGCGCATCGGCCCCGCGCGCCCGCAACCGCGGGCGCGCGGGCGTTAAATTTTGCCGGATTTTTTTGCCTTTTGCTTGCCAAACGGAATATAATACATTATAATAGGGTTACACCGATGCGGATATGCGGTCTTTTTTGCCGTGCGCAAATGCGTGCGCAGCCGAATAATTACGTCCGCGCGGACGGGGAGTTTTTTATGGACCCATATTACAGTTTTAACTGTAACACAATACTTTAAGAGATAAAAATTCCGTACCATACCTTCCTTGGCACGGGTTTTTATCCCGTGCATTTTTTTACTAATTTCAAGGCGGTACAAAGCTATGGTACAGTTCTTTTGCACTTCGGAAAAACGCCCGCTTATGCAGCTCGAAGGGTTCCGCCCGCTGTGCTGGGTGGATATGATAAACCCCACCGACGACGAGATGGAGGACATCGCCGCGCTTTCGGGCATCTCCGAGGATATGCTCGCCTCGGCGCTGGACGACCAGGAGCGCGCGCGTGCCGAGATCGACGACGGCAACTATATGTTCATACTCGACTGCCCTGTCATCGAGGAGGGCGACAGCGGCGACGTATACTCCACCCTCCCCCTCGCAGTCATATACAATTCAAAATGCGTTGTCACCGTCTGCCTTAAAGGCAACCCCGTGCTCAAAGACTTCATAACGGGCAGGCAGAAGGTGCTCACCGAAAAGCCCGTTTTATTCACGCTCAACTTCATGTTGGGCAACGCAAAGCGCTTTCTGAACGTCCTCACCCAGATCGACAGAAAGTCGCGCCGCGTTCAGGCAGAGCTGGGCAAGACGATGAAGAACGAGGAGATAGCGCAGCTTCTGGATCTCGAAAACTCGCTGGTATATATCTCCACGTCGCTCAACTCCAACTACGGCGTACAGGAGAAGCTCTCCAAGGCGGAGGCAGTGACCACGCGCGAGGACTATCAGGACCTGTACGACGACGTGGCCATAGAGAGCAAGCAGGCGATGGAGATGTGCAACATATACAAGGACATACTCACCGTGACGATGGACGCCTACGGTTCGATGATCTCCAACAACGCCAACAACAGCATGAAGAAGCTGACCATAATCACCGTGCTGCTGGCGATACCGACGATGATCGCGGGATTCTGGGGCATGAACGTTTACGTGCCCGGGCAGATAGGCGAGGGCACAAACTCGGGGCTGTGGTTCTGGGTGATACTCGCCTGCACGCTTTTGCTCACCGTGGGCGTGGGCATATTCTTAGGCAAGTTCATGAAAAACGGCGACGTGATAAAAAGGACGCGCCGCAATAAGAAACGCAAGGATAAGGATAAAAAGTAACCATGCCTATTTTGCAGTATAAGTGCCCTTCCTGCGGGAAGGAATTCGAAGAGCTTGTAAAAAGATTCGACGACGAGGTGAAGTGCCCCGGCTGCGGAAGCAGGGCGGAGCGCAGCTACAGCGGGCAGATGTTTTCCGCCACGGGCAAACAGCGCCCGCACTGCAGCGGCAACTGCAAGAACTGCCACGGCTGCTGAAAACAATACGGCGCGGCGAAAGCCGCAAAAAAATTCCCGCAGACAGGCGGGAATTTTTTTATGGCTTAAAAATCTGCAGAGGGCGCGTCCTCGACCTCCAGCTTCATGATGACGGGGCGCAGCCCGTCGTTGCAGCTGCATATGGCGACGCCCGGCTTTCTTATCCAGTCGCCGTAATAGAACAGCCCGCCGCCTGAGCCCGCGCCGTGCGCCAGCGCAAATACATACTGATAGACGGCCTTCCACGCCTCGTCGCAGAAGCCCTCCGGCTTTGCGTAGTCCGCATAGAACACCTGCCCCTTCTTCATCAGCGGGCAGCGGGTGAGCCCCGCTATGCCGTACTCCGCCGCAAGCCCCTTATCGAGCGTGGTCTTTAATATGGTTATCTTTACCTTCTTCATGCATCCTCCTACATTATCCCCTTTTCCAACTCATCGAGCGTGAGCGTGAACGGTGGAATGAAGTTTTCCATGAAATATTCCGCGCTTTTAAGCCCGCGCGAGAGGATATCCTCCCTTATGGACTTTTCCGCCTTTTCGAACTCTGTGTTGCCGCAGCGGCGCTCTTCGAGGCATTTTATGTACGCCGAGAGCCTGTCTGCAGCCTTTACGACCTTCCACTCCGCGCAGGAGGTATCGGCCTTTACCCAGGGCGAAAGCTCATCTCTGAGCTCCTCGGGCAGGGTAGAGAGCAACCTGTCGCACGCGACGTCCTCGATATCCTTGTATGCGCCCGTGATGGAGCCGTTGAAATACTTTATGGGCGTGGGCAGGTCGCCCGTGAGCACCTCGGGGCACTCGTGATAGAGCGCGTACAGCACGCACTTGCCCGCGTCCAGCCTGCCGCCGAACAGCTTGTTTTCGATGACGGCGAGCGCGTGCGCTATCACCGTGACCTGCTGGGAATGTTCCATTATATTCTCTTCCCGCACCGAGCGCATGAGCGACCAGCGCTTTATATATTTCATCCTGTCCATGAAGGCATAAAAATTGTAAGGCATTGCGTCCTCCCTGTCCTGTTCTGTTTTCCATTGCCATTATAATACATTTTCCGCTCAAATTCAATTGACTTAAAGGGGCATACGTAATATAATTTTTTGTAGTCGGGCATTGCCCGCAAATTTACAACGTAATACCGTCGGGGGTGCCTGAAAAGGCTGAGATCATACCCTTTGAATCGGCAAGGTAATGCTTGAGCGATAGTACAAGGACCAATAAACTGCGGTCGTTCTCTTTATTTTTGCGCGTAAAAAAGAGGGCGGCCCTTTTGCTTTTCGGCGGTAGAAGGAGGACATTTCAATGAATACTTCGTTGCTTGCCTTCGGCGACATGATGAATGACGTGGTGAATTATTTCGCCAACTTCGAAACTGCCACCGACGGCTGCCGCACGGTTGCGCTGTGGCTGGCGATAGCCCTGCTTATAGCGTTTGCCGTAACAAAGCTGGTGCTGTGGCGCACCGCCCCCGCAGAGGGCACGGACGCAAGGCAGAAAAAGGCCAACAGGATAGCTCTGTTCACCCTGCTCGGCTACGCCGCGGCCGCCATAATCACCTTTGCGGCGTGCTATTTCAGCGACGTCGCCAAGGGAGAAGAGAGCCTTGTGCCCATCACCTTTTACCCGCTGCTGGTGTTTGCCGTCGCCGCCGTTGCGGGCGGGTTTGCGGTGGCGCTTAAACCTGTAAAGGCGGTGAAGACAGCCGCCGTCTCGGTTGCGGGCGCGGCGCTCATTGCCGCAATAGTATGCCTTATCGTCTACTATTCGAGCGGCGCGGCGGGCGAGTGGAACGGCGTCGAAAACGACCCGGGAAACAGTGCGGCCATGTATATATGCGCGATAGCGCTGACCGCCGCAATAATAGGCGCGAGCTTTTTTGCCGACCGCACGAAGGGATTCGATACGCGCGCGATAACCTTCGGCGGGGTGTGCATAGCGCTGTCTTTCGCGCTCTCCTACATAAGGATAATCCGCATGCCCATGGGCGGCTCGATAACGCTGGCTTCGCTGCTGCCGCTCATGCTGTACAGCTACATGTTCGGTTGCAAAAAGGGCCTGGTCGCGGGCGTGGTGTACGGCTTCCTGCAGGCGATACAGGACGCGTGGATACTGCACCCCGCACAGTTCGTGCTCGACTATGTAACGGCGTTCATGGCGATAGCGCTGACGGGATGTCTGAGGAATGTGCCCGCCTTAAAGGGCAGGATGCGCACGCAGTTCGCGCTCGGAGGGACGATAGCGGGCGTGACGCGCTATCTTTCGCACTTCTTCTCGGGCGTGTTCGCCTTCGGCGTGTTCGGCGCAGACTATGCCGAGGAATACGGGATATCCGCTCTCGCCAACCCCTACTTCTATTCGTTCGTGTATCAGTCGCTCTACATAATACCCGAAATGATAATTGTCATAGCAGTGGGCACGCTGCTGCTCTCTTCGGGCAATTTAAGGCGCGAGATAATGCGCTACGGCGAGTTCGAAAAGCCCGCCGCCACGCAGACGCAGCAGGCCGGCAGCAACGCTTAAATACAAATACCCCTGCATATATGCCTTAAATAGCGCAAACATAAGGGCGGGCTGCAACTATAGTGCAGCCCGCCTTTACTTTCTTTTATCCGCACCTGACGAACTGCAGAAGGTCGGCAAGCAGCGCAAAGCCTAAGATGAAAATGAATCCGACGAAGTGGATCGCCGATTCCACCTTTCGGGACACGGGCCTGCCGCGCACCTGCTCTATCAGGCAGAAAACGACCTTGCTGCCGTCGAGCGCGGGTATTGGCAGAAGGTTGAACACGGCAAGATTGACCCCTATATATGCCGCGATCTCCAGCATGCTCTGCACCCCCTGCGCCGCCAGCTGCGAGGTGAGTTTTATGGTAGTCACGGGCCCGCCCACGGCGTTCAGCGAAAGATTGCCGGTTATCAGTTCGCCCAGCACGCGGAAGATGGTGCCGCCTATCTTTACCGAATAGGCAAAGCTGCGGCCCACGCTTTCGAAGAACGGGAAGCGCACATTGACCGAACTGAGCATCAGATATTCCACGCCGTCTTCACCCACGGCGCTGTCCACCCCGAGCGCCTCCCACATGAGCGAGGTGTCGGCCGAGCCGGAAAAATTGCAGTCGGCGCGCAGCTCCACGCCTATATCCGTCTCTTTGCCGCCGCGGCTGACGGTGAAATCAACCCTTTCGCCGGCGCTCTTCCCCGCGAGCGCATCCATTATGTCGGTGGTGAGGTATATGCCCCTGCCCTCCGCCCGCAACAGCACGTCGCCCGCGACGAAGCTGTCGGAGCTGTCGTACCCGTCGGGATAGGTCACGCCGTCTATGCGCAGCGCTGTCTGGCCGAAGGCGGCAAACGCGACCATGATGAGCGCGACGGCGAGCAGGTAGTTTGCCAGCGCGCCCGAGACGAGCACTATTATCCGCTTCCACGGCGGCTTTGCGTTGAAGCCGCTCTCGCCCTCCTCGCCCGCAAATGCGCAGTAGCCGCCGAGCGGCACGGCGCGTATGCTGAACAGCTCGCCCGTGCGCCTGCTTTTGCGTTTGAACAGCGCCGGCCCGAAGCCCACGGAAAATTCCTCCACAGCGAACCCGAGCGCCCTGCCCGAAAGGTAGTGGCCGAATTCGTGCACGGTTATCATTGCGAGCAATATCAGCACGGCGAGCAACACGGAACCTATCCCGCCGAGCGCGGAGGACAAAAGCAGATACATCTTACCCCTTGAAGAGCGCCCGCCGCGATGCGGCGGGCGCGCATATTTTTATGTAGGCCGCCCCGCCAGCCTGCGGACGAGCTCCCCCGCCGCAATGCGCGCGCGCCCGTCGGCCTCGCACAGCGCCTCGTAACAGTCGGCCTCGCCGCGCACCGTATGGCAGAGCACGCCGGAGAGCACGTCGGCGATCTGCGTGAAAGCTATTTCCCCTTCGAGGAAGGCCCGCACCGCCACTTCGCCTGCGGCGTTGAGCGCGCAGGGCAGCGTTCCGCCCTCCCTTGCGCACTGCAAGGCGATGTCGAAACAGGGATACATGCCCCGTTCGAGCGGCAGAAATTCCAGCGAGAGCGCCTTTGAAAAATCGAGCCGCGCATCCGCGAGCGGCAGCCGCTGCGGGTAGGAGAGCGCCAGCTGTATGGGCAGCTTCATGGTTGGCCGCGAGAGCTGCGCAAGCACCGCGCCGTCGCACAGTTCCACCATGGAGTGGACTATGCTCTGCGGGTGGATCACAACGTTGATCGCGGTATATTCCGCACCGAACAGGTGGTGAGCTTCGATGATCTCGAATCCCTTGTTGAGCATGGTGGCGCTGTCGGCCGTGATCTTTGCGCCCATGCTCCACGTGGGGTGCCTGAGCGCCATCTGCGGCGTGACGGATCTGAGCTGTTCCGCGGTATATCCCCTGAACGGCCCGCCGCTCGCCGTGATTATAAGCCGCCTGAACGGCGCGCGCCTGTTCAGGCCCAGGCACTGCCATATGGCCGAATGTTCGCTGTCTACGGGCAGTATCTCCACCCCGGCGCGCTCCGCAAGCGGCATGACGCAGTCGCCGCCGCACACCAGAGTCTCTTTATTGGCGAGGGCGAGAGTCTTGCCGGCCCTTATCGCCGCGAGCGAATATTTCAGCCCGGCAAAGCCGCCCGCCGCCACGAGCACCACGTCCGCAGTATCCCAGGCGGCGGCCGCAAGCGCGGCCTCCTCTCCGCCGGCAAACGCCGTGCACGCGGGAATTTCGGTGACCTTGCGCGCGGCGGCGCCGTCTGCCAGGGCGGCATACTCCGGCTTTATCGCGGCAACCTGACGGGAAAACTCCGCATGGGAACTGCCCGCCGCCATCGCAACTATTCTGAATTCATCGGGCGAGGCGAGCGCGACCTCTATCGTCTGCCGGCCTATGCTGCCCGTGCTGCCTATGAGCGCGATCCTCTTCATAACACACCTATGGCGCGGCTAAAAATATTATACCCGGCCGCGCGCCGTTTAATGACAATATTCCGGTTTGCCCATAAAAAATCCCTCCGCTTACGGGAGGGAAATTTCCGCATTTTTTCAGGCGACGAACGTGAACGCGAGGAATATGACTATGCCCGCGAACAAAGTGCCGTCGAAGCGGTCGAGCACGCCGCCGTGACCCGGCAGCAGATTGCCCATGTCCTTTACCCCGCACGAGCGCTTTATCGCGCTTTCGAACAGATCGCCGAACTGCTCGCAGACCGATACCGCAAGCCCTATTATCAGCGCAAACGCCCAGCCGGGCAGCGCCGAGGAGGACGCGAACGTGCCGCCGAGCGCCACGAGGATGTAGTAGGCGGCCACACCGCCCGCCATTCCGCCTATCAGTCCGCCGACGGCGCCTATGACCGTCTTGTTGGGACTGATCGCGGGCGCGAGCTTTGCGGGCAGTTTTTTGCCGAGCGCAATGCCGATGAGGTAGGCGCCGGCATCGGAGAAGGGCACGCTTAAAAACAGGAACAGCATGGCAAACATGGAGTTATCGCCCGCAGTGAGGTGGTTGGAGGCCGCGAGCACGGCGGAAAGCAACCCCACATATACGAGCGCGAATGCCGAACGGAGCGTACTGTTCGCGTCGGAACGGGAATGATCCGCCACAAAGGCGAAGAACACGCCTAAAAGCCCCAGGCAAAGCGCCACCGCCGCGCCTGTCCAGCCGCTGCCCATGAGCATGGCCGTGAGCGCGTACATGGGCGCTGAGAGCGCGCAGAACGTGCACGCCACCGCGCGCTGGACGACCGATACGCCGCCGAACGCCCTTAAAAGTTCAAACGAACCTATTGCCGCCACCGCGAGAAAGAGCGCGTCGAAAAGCAGCGCGCCCCAGCCGTCGGGTATAAACCATTTTGCGGCGCACAGCGCCGCCACCGCCAGCATATAGACGGTGCTAGTTATAACTCTTGTCTTCATATAAACCTTGGTAAATGCAATATATATGCGGATCTTTCACAGCAGCCCGTCACACCCTGCCGAAACGGCGGTTGCGCCGTGAATATTCTTTGAGCGCTTCGTCCAGGCGGCGATCGTCGAAATCCGGGAAGAGCACTTTGGAAAAATACAGCTCGGCATACGCCGACTGCCACAGCAGAAAGTTGGAAAGGCGCAGCTCGCCGCCCGTCCTTATTATCAGGTCCGGATCGGGCACGTCCGCCGTATACAAAAGCTGTGCAAAGTCGCGCTCGGTAAGACTGCCCCGCCCCGCGGCAAGGTTGGCCGCGCGCACGATTTCTGCACGGCTGCCGTAGTTGATGGCAAACACCAGCGTGAACTCCGCCTGCACGGGCGCCTGCGAGCAGACGTCCGCGATGCTCTGCCGCACGTCCCGCGGAAGCACCGAAATGTCGCCTATCACCTTTACCGCCGCGCCGGAACCGGAAAGCCGCGGCGCGTATTGCGCAAAGTATTTGCGGAACAGCGAATACAGCCCCTCCAGCTCCTCCCGGGGGCGGGAGAGGTTTTCGGTGGACAGCGCATACAGCGTGAGGTATTTCACCCCGCGCGCGCGGGCGTGTTCCACAAGCCCGAGTATGCGCTTCATGCCGGCCTCGTGACCGGCCGAACGGGGCAGAAGGCGGCGCTTTGCCCACCTCCCGTTGCCGTCCATTATTATGCCTACGCTTGCGGGAACCTTGTCTGCCATCAGACGGTCATTATTTCCTTTTCCTTTTCGGATACGGCGGCGTCCGTCTTTGCGACGGCGTCGGCTACCTGCTTTTCGACGTCCTTTTCAAAAAGAGCGAATTCGTCTTCCGAAATGGCCTTATCCGCCTTCAGCTTTTTAAGCGCCTCCATTGCCTCCCTGCGCACGTTGCGCTCGGCAACCTTGGCGTCCTCGCCCATCTTGCGTATCTTTTTCACCAGCTCCTTGCGGCGCTCCTCGGTGAGTTCGGGGAACACGAGGCGTATCACCTTGCCGTCGTTGGTTGGCGTAAGGCCGATATCGGACACGAGTATGGCCTTTTCGATGTTTTTGAGTATGGACACGTCCCACGGGGAGATGACCAGGCACCTGCCCTCCTGTACGGAGATATTGGCGGTCTGGTTTATGGGTGTGGGCGCGCCGTAGTAATCGACGTTTACCCTGTCGAGTATGTGGGGATTGGCCCTGCCCGCGCGGATGACCGTGAAGTCCTCTTTGAGCACGGACACCGTTTTGGCGAGCTTGTCGTCCAGAACGAGCATGATTTCTTCGACCTGTTCGTTGTCTATCATAAATTGTCTCCTTGAATATTTTTATGGGAATGAGCGCCGCAAGGCGCAAATTATTTCATATCGCGCAAAGCCGGGCGTCCGCCGGCAGCGGGCCGCGCTTCAATTGTTGTCTATAAGCGTGCCGATCTTTTCGCCGCACACCGCCTTTACTATGGAATTCTCCTCGTCCAGCCCGAACGCCAGCACGGGTATGTTGTTTTCCATGCACATGGTGGCGGCGGTGGCGTCCATCGCGCGGATGCCGTTCTTGATTATGTCGAGGTAGTTGAGATGATCGTATTTTTTTGCATCGGGGTTGAGCTTGGGGTCGCTGTCGTAAATGCCGTCGATGTTCTTTGCCATGAGCAGCACGTTGGCCTGGATCTCGCACGCGCGCTGCGCCGCGGCGGTATCGGTGGAGCAATAGGGGTTGCCCGTGCCGCAAGCCATTATCACCACCCTGCCCTTTTCGAAGTGGTGCAGCGCCTTGCGAAGGATGTAGGGTTCCGCCACCGAAGTCATGATGAGCGCGGTCTGCACCCTGGTGGGGATGCCCCTGCTTTCGATGGCGTCCATCATGGCGAGCGAATTCATTACCGTTGCGAGCATTCCCATCTGGTCGGCGGTGGTGCGCTCCATGTGCGTGCCCTGCCTGCCGCGCCAGAAGTTGCCGCCGCCTATGACGAGCGCGACTTCCACGCCCATATTCTTTACGGTGACTATCTGGTCTACTACGCGGGCTATCACCGCTTCGTCGAGGCCGTGCCCCTTTTCGCCCGCAAGAGCTTCGCCGGAAAGTTTGATGAGCACGCGCTTATACTTAGCCTGCATTTGAATTATACCTCCGATTTGCGGGCAATGGCCCCGTCTTTCAGAATTATATCACACAAGCGGGCAAATTACAATAACCTGCGGCAAAATAATGCGCCCGAAAGGCAAAAAAAGCAAAAAACGGCGGATGCCTCCGCCGCTTTCGCTTGCCTGCGATCCGCAGCTTACGCCGCGAGCAGTTCAGCCTCTTTGAGTTTGTTTTCCACTTCCTTAGAATATCTGTCTATGCCGAAGCCGGGGTGCTCGGCGTCGTCGCGCCTGTCGACGGCGCGCATGCGCCACTTTTCGCGCAGCAGGGCGAATATGATTATGAGTACCGCGCCCGCGAATACGCCCGCCCAGCCGGCAAACGCCGCATAGAGTTCGGAATATACCAGCCCCGTCACCGTGAGCACGACGCCTATGCACATCAGGATGATCCCGAACGACATGAGCGAGCCGAGCGCCGCCCTGCGGTGCAGTTTAGTTTCGTCCACGACGGACTGCTCCTGCTTTGCCTTTACGCACAGTTCGTCGACCTCCTTCTCTATTTCGGCGAGCCTGGCGTAGTTGGGCTGCGACCTGTCGCGCCGGAACACGAGCAGCGAATAGTCCTCGCCATGCTCCGCGACGGAGATGTCGCTCACGAGCGAATAGCCGAGGCGGCGGTACCTGTCGATGTATGCGTCCTTATACACGCTTTCAAGTTTTATCTGCTTCAGTTCGTTGTTCATTGCCGGGCCCTCCCCTGTGTGAGGCGATACAATGCCTTACACCATTTACCAAAATTATAGCACCAAAACAAAAAAAATTCAACAAAATACAGACAACAATATCGTGCAGGCGCAAATTGCGCCGCCGCGGGCATAAAAATTCCGCGGCGCAGACGCGCCGCGGAGACATATTGCATTTACTTCTTCATTGCTGCGACCTGCTTGGCCACCTCTTCCGAAAGGTCCTCGCTCTTCTTTTCAAGGCCTTCGCCCATTTCGTAGCGGACGAACTTGTTTACCTTGAACTTGCTGCCGATGACTTCGCCGACGGTTTTGGAGTCGTCCTTTACGAACGGCTGCAGCAGCAGGCAGTTTTCCGAATAGAACTTGCCGAGCTTGCCCATTACTATCTTTTCGAGTATCTCCTTGGGCTTCTTGGCATTCTTTTCGTCGTTCTGCATCTGAACGAGCAGTATCTCCTTCTCCTTTTCGAGCACCTCGGCGGGAACTTCCTCCTTGGTGATATAGGAGGGGCGGGACGCCGCTATCTGAAGAGCTACGTCGTGAAGGGTCTCCTCGCAGCCGTCCTTGCAGTCGAGCGCCTCGACCATTACGCCGACCTTGCCGCCCATGTGGATGTAGGTCTCTATCCTGCCCGCCGTTTCGATTATCTCGAACCTGCGGATGGAGATCTTTTCGCCGATGACGGCGGTCTGGGCGGTGATGAAATCCTTTACCGTGCCGCCTTCCATGGGGCAGGCGTTCAGCGCCTCTACGTCGGCGGGCTTGTTTCCGGCGGCAACCTTCGCCACCGCGTCGACTATGCCGTGGAACTTTTCGCCCTTGGACACGAAGTCGGATTCGCAGTTGATCTCAAGCAGAACGCCGGTATTGCCGCTTACATATGCGCCGACTACGCCCTCTGCAGCTATCCTGCCTTCCTTCTTTACGGCCTTGGCTATGCCGCGCTCGCGCAGGAGCTCCGCAGCCTTCTCCATATCGCCGTCCGCGTCCTGAAGCGCCTTCTTGCAGTCGAGCATGCCGGCGCCGCTCTTTTCGCGGAGATTCATAACGTCTTTTGCTGTGAATGCCATATATTTAACCTCTTTCAATTATTCCGTGATAAAAGTTACTCGGCCTGCTCTTCGGCGGGAGCTTCCTCCTGCGCCTGCACTTCTTCTGCACCCTCTTCGGCGGCAATTTCGGCGGTCTCGCCCTGGTTTGCCTCGATGACGGCGTTGGCTATTACCGAGGATATGAGCTTGATTGCCCTTATCGCGTCGTCGTTGCCGGGGATAACATAGTCGATGAGGTCGGGATCGCAGTTGGTGTCGGTTATGGCAACGATGGGGATGTTGAGCTTGCGCGCCTCGGCAACGGCGATGTCCTCGTTGTGAGGATCCACGACGAACATTATGCCGGGCAGCTTGTTCATGTTGCGTATGCCGTTGAGGTTGGTCTGCAGCTTGCCCATCTCTTCCTTGAGCTTTGCCACTTCCTTCTTGGGCAGAAGGTCGAATTCGCCGTTTTCCTCCATCTTTTCAAGTTTTACCATGCGGTCGATGCGCGAACGTATGGTCTTGAAATTGGTGAGCGTGCCGCCCAGCCAGCGGGAGTTCACATAGAACTGTCCGCAGCGCTCGGCCTCTTCCCTGATGGCCTCCTGAGCCTGCTTCTTGGTGCCGACGAAGAGCACCGTCTTGCCCTCCTTTACGCTCTCCGCAACATAGTTGTAAGCCTTTTCGATAAGGTTCACGGTGAGCTGAAGGTCGATGATGTGAATGTCGTTGCGCGCTGCGTAGATGTAGCGGCTCATCTTGGGGTTCCACTTTCTGGTCTGGTGGCCGAAATGAACGCCGGCTTCGAGCAGCTGCTTCATGGTTATAACTGCCATATTTAATTCCTCCGTTTTACCTCCCCGCAGGCGCAGCTGTAAGGCGCTTACGGCGGCACTGAAAGATTTTGCCGCCACGGAGCGCGTGCCCCGCGGGTGTGAATTTTTACAGCGTTGATATTTTAGCAGAAAAACTCGCCGTTGTAAAGCGTTTTTGCACGCGCATGCCAAAATATAGCAGGCGCGGGCGCCGCCGCGTCATACGCGGTAGGACGTTTCAAGGACTATGCGCCCGCCCTCGGGGCGGGAACGGTTGTAGCCGTAGAGCGCGTCGTGCACTCTTCTCGCCGCGGGGTCCAGCTTTTCGGCGTAATTTTCGCCGCAGAGCTGCTTCATCTTGGTGAAGCTGTCGTGCAGCGCCTCTGCATTCACGGCAACGTCAACGTCGCCCTGCGTGCGCAGCTCCAGCGCGCGCTCGTAGTACCTTTCGGCTGCGGCCGCGTCGCCCGCGGCCTCGTAATATCTGCCGTACTCGAACAGTACCTGTGCGTATCCCTTGCGGTAGGTCTGCGGGCTTACGCCGTTCAGCCGCCCGCGGATGGCCTCGGCCTCAGAGATATACCTGAAAGCCTCGTCCGCCCTGCCCTCGTCGAGATAAGTACCGGCGAGCTTTACGCACGAATCGGAGAGTTCCACCTCGTGCGCGCCGTTATTGCGGGCGCACATGGCTTTGCGCATGCTGTATGCGCGGATGAAATTATCCAGCGCCTCTCCATACTTCCCCATCGCGCGCAGCAGGTTGCCCATCCCCTGACAGGCATAGGCGAGAGCGGGCATATAGCCTGCCGGATCCTCGTCCGCCAGTTCCTCGCGCACGTCGCGCGACCGGGCGAACAGCCGCAACGCCTCGTCCCGCCTGCCGATCTTTTTACAGATGGACGCGCCGTTCTGCCAGCATGATGAAAGCAGGTACTTCTCCGCGGGATCGTTCAAAGGCAGCCTGCGCAGAAGCTCCTCCGCCCTGCGGTAGCAGGCGAGCGCCTCCCCGGCCATATACCTGTCGTAACTGATCTGCCCCATGAAGATGAGCGCGCGGGCGTGTTCGGTTATGTACCTGTCGGAAGACGCTTCCAGCCCTGCGAATATCCCGTCCGCACGTTCGAGGTATTCCGCCGCCTCCTCCGTGCGCTGGGCCTTGCGGCATATTTCGCCGAGTATCATGCACGAACTTGCCATGCCCGCGTTGTTGGACTCGTCCGAGGGGGCCTTCGAATATATCTCTTCGCGCAGCGCGAGCGATTGCAGGGAATATTCCTCGGTCTGCCTCTGCATATCGGACATCTTTGCGCTGACGGCGGCGAGCACGGTGAGGTTGTCCGCCCGCCCCGCGGCATCGCCCGCTGCGGGAAATACGGTATATAACGTTTTGAGCATGAGCGCCTTTTCAAGCGCCTCGCGGTGCCTGTCCCTTTCCGCAAGGAAGAGGGCGTAATCGTTATATATGTCCAGGCATATCTGCTGCGCGGCCGCCACGGGCAACAGCTTTTCGTAGGTCTGTTCCATGATGCCGAATCTTTCCCTGTATCTGAACATAGTCCTCAGAAAGCCTATTTTCAGCCTGCCTTCGGCGATGACCTCCGCCGCCTTGGCAGCGGCATATTTTTCGGCGCGGCGGTATTCTTCCAGCGCCTCGTCCACGTCGAGTATCGCCACGGCGTTTTCCACGTCGCCCGCCTCGAAATACCTGTAGGCGCGCTTCTGCCGTTCGGTTATATGCCCGCCCACTTCGTCCCTGCTCATGGAGAGCGCCACGCCGAATATCTTGTCTTCCAGGTCCTCTATCTGCTTTTTGAGGCTGTTATATCTTGTGCCCGCCTCGTAGAACCTTTCGCACAGCGCGCTGTCGGCGCGGTCCCTTTCGTATTCGCGCCTGCAGACGTGGTATTCTTCGGAGACGGCGGGAAACTGCGCCTTGAGCTCGGCGAGTTTTTTGTTGTTGGCAAACTCCGAAACGTTGTCCACGGAAAAGAGCGCGTCGCCGCCGAAAAAACACTTGCCGTCTTTGAAAGACACCGCCTTGGAGCCGGTCTCCTGTATGGCGAGGTTGAGCAGTATGCGCAGCTTTATCGTGTCGATGCCGTCGAACGTGCCGTAAAAATGCTTGAGCTCCCTGTCGAGATAATCCTTGAATTCGGCGACAGACCGCTCTTCGCTCCTGCCGTCCGGGACGGCGTTGAAATAGACATATATCTTGGGATAGCCGGTGCGGTCGAAATATTTTTTTGCAAACTCCAGCTCTCTGCGCGCCTCGTCGCCGACGCGCGTGAACACAATGAAGAAGCACATCCGGCTGCTGCCTATTATCTCGCCGAGGCCGCCGTCCGCGCCGGGCACGAGGGGGCGCACGGAGAGGCCGTATGCGCTTACGAACTCGAAGTTCATCTTCCAGATGAAGTTCTCTATCTTTATCCGCCGCCGTTCGTCGTCCTTTATCGACGAGGCGAGAAAGATGTTGACGGGCGCGCGTACGGCCGACTGCGGGCAGGAGCCCGCCTCCTTTTTCAGCTTTTCCCCGAGCAGCGCGCACACGTCGCGGGCGTCGCTAAAGCCGTATACGGCGCACCCCTCCTCTTCGGCACGGCTGCGGAAACCGGACAGCGCGTCGCCGCGGAAGAACAGCATCACCTCGGGACCTGCGCCCTCGCCGTTGAGGCGCCTTGCAAATTCGTACTCTTCCAGCGAATAGGCGCCCAGCTTTTTATCGAACAGGAACAGGCAGATGTCGCTGTCCCTTATCAGGCCGCAGTAGTCGTCCTCCTTGCGGGTGACGCTCATCGACGGGTCTGCCGTTTCGCACCTCACGGGCGCCACGTCCAGGCCGCGCTCCGCGCGCAGCCTCCACAGAAAATTTTCTATGTCGTCGCGCACGTCGGCAAATTCCACTATCGACGAGGCGATGAACACTTTTATCGTATCTTTCATGTATTTTTTCCTGAAAACACGGCAGCACGGACATTGCGCGCCGCTTTGGCCGCGGCATATATGCGGTATAACCGCGCGCCGCCCGCACAGCCGGCGGGCGGCGCCTGCCTGCAAAAAAATTTATGCCGCCGTCCTATGCCCGCACCGGCACCATCCCGGGATCGGTGCCGAGCATGAGTTCATCGCCGAGGTATATGCCGGCAACGGTGACCCGATCGCAGTACAGTTCTGTCCTGCCGTCCTCATCGAGAGTCCGTTCGCCCTAAAAAGGCAAGTTGTTATTGATGCCGTGCATTGTGCCGTCCTCTGCGAGCACGACCCAAAACGTCTCCTCGGTGACGATTATGGACTGACCGTCCTGATCGAACAGGTCGCCTGATAGGTGATGCCGTTATACGTTACGGAATACAGCTCGTACCTGCCGGCAGCCTCGGCCATCTCCGGATCGTCCGAACTTAAAATAACGGTGATGCTGCCGATCGTGAGCGTGACCGTGCCGCCGGTCTTCGGGTCGCCATCTATGACGGCGCCGATCTCCTGTCCGTCGTCCGTGAGCAGCAGTATGCCGTCGCCGTCGTATTCCCAGGTGCCGCTGACGGCGGTATCATTGCCGTCCGCAGACGCGAGCGTAAGTTCAAACCCGCCGTCCTCAGTTATGCGCAGTACAAAGAGGAACTCGTCGATAACGTAGCCGGGCGTCGGCTCGTCGCCGACGCGGTATGTGTTCTCCCCGCCGTTCCCGTCAGACACGGTCATGGAGCGGAAGAAAAACAGCTGCGCCCACCGGTCGTGCGCTTCGCCGCCGGGGTCATCGGGTTCGGGCGATCCGCCCCTGTTCCGGGTGAATTCGAGCACCGTCCCGTCGTTTGCGGTGAGCGTGAGCGCGGAGCCCGAGAGCTGCCCCGACATGGTGCCGAGTTCGGCAGTCATGTCGATGGTGCCGTCGGTTACCTCCCACGTGCCCTCCATGGGCATGCCGTCCGAACCGTCGAGGGGGTTGTACGTAAAGTCAAACGTGCCGTCGGCGTTGATTTGCAGCACATAGTATTCGTCGGTGACGGGCATGCCGTTTATCTCGTCGCCCATCTCCACCGTGTTGCCGTCCATAGTGGTGATGGACACAAAGTAATACGTCCCTTCGAACTGCTCCGCAGGGGGCGCGTAGTCGGGCAGTTCGCTCATGTCCGTCTTTACGAGGCCTATGGTAGTCGACCCCGACACCAGGACGAGCGTGCCGCCGTCGCCGAACGTGCCGCTCAGAGTGCTTTCCGAAACTATCACTATGCCGTCGCCGTCCATGCTCCACGTGCCGCTGAACGGAGTGCCGTATCCGGAGCCGCGCAGGGTGCCGTCCTCTGCGAGGGCCAGCGTGAACATCTCCTCGGTGAGCGTGACCGACTGACCGCCCTGCACGTACTCGTCGCCGATCCCGTAGCGCACCCCGCCTGTTTCGAGATAGTCCAGCACATATATGCCCGTGATCCCGGCGTCATCTTCGCCCGTATCGTCGTAACCCATATCCTCGATATCGTAGTCGGCGGGGTCGAACGCTCCGTCGTCCTCACCCTCGCAGCTTATAGAAAACGTCTGCACTTTATCCTGCGCCACGGTGCCTATGTAGTCGTCGGGAAAGGTGATGGCTGCGTCATAGTTGCAGCTCAATATGCCGCCGTCTATCTCTGCGGTAAAATCGATCTGCATTCCGACGCCGTAAATTTCACTCATTTGCGGCACGTCGAAGGTTATATCCTTGCCGTTCTGTTCGTACCTGTAATACTTATACGCCGTTTCGCGCTCTCCCGCGATCTGTTCCGCAACGGGCAGCGCCGCATCGGGAACGGCGGTGCCGCCTATCGAATACAGATAACCGTCCTCGCCGAAGGCATACCACGCGCCCTGCTCGAGCGCCGGCCGCAAAATGGAGTCGATGTCGATGCCGTCCAGCAAGCTCTCGATAAAGTCGCCTTCGTACGTCAGCTCGTAGTCGGTGAGCCTGTACTTCCTCCCCGCGACCTCATCGGCCCCTCCGGACATGTCTCCGCAGGCGCCCAGCACGCACGCGCCCGCAACTGCCGTGCAGGCAAATGCCGCCAAGATAAACTTCTTCATGATTTCTCCTCCTTATTTTAAGATAAACGCGACGGCCGCGGCGGGCCGCGCCGCTAAAAAACAGGCTGCGCGCGGAAAACCGCGCGCAGCCGCGATAACTGTTACTTTTTCATGACTATAGTGGGCGCACCCTCGCCGCCCATCGTCATGGTGATGGTCCCGTCTTCCAGGGTACCCTCGACGGTTTCGCCCTCGGCGGTCAGGCTGAGCTTGTTCCCGTCAAGCTCCCACGTGCCGTCCTGCTCATGGCTGAATGACGTTTCGCCCGAGCCGACGTTTATATGCATTGTAAAGGTGTTGTCGTCTTTAAGCTCCAGGGTATAGAAATCTTCGGAGAGGATCTCCCCCATGTATTCGTCGCCCACTTCCAGAACGACGGGGTCTTCGCCGGGACTGAGCGCCATGGACATTGACGCCAGCTTATAGGTGCCCGCCACGCCTCCGCCGCCGCACGCGGCGAGCGTTACGGAGATGACCGCCGCGACGAGCGCGGCACAGAGCGCTGCGATAAACTTTTTCATAATTTCCCTCCATGTTGAAAATTTTCATATTGTGTTATAATGATACAACAGATTTGTATATTTGTCAACACTATGCATAAAAATAATCCGCCTCGTGCAAAAGAGCGGCGCGCCGAAAAGGGCGCGCCGCTTGTTCAATCTGCCATAGTAAACTGCAAAACGGTATATTTCCCGTTCAAATCGCCGCTGAAAGTTACCGTGTTGCCGCTCACCGAGCCGCTTAAAGTCACCTCTTCGCATGTAAAGGTAAAGCTGTCGCCGGAGCGCACGGCATCCCCCCAAAGATGCCTTAAAATGCGAAAATCGTGCCACGGCACCCATATGTCGATATACCCGTCCTCGTCGATGCTCAGCGTGAATATTTCGGCGGCAGCGGAATAGTCGCCGACCGGTTCGTCGCCATACACAGTTACGTCTCCCTGCGTGACGTAGTCGAGGATATAATCGCCGGCGATATCGGCGAAGGGTTCGGCGGGCACTTCTTCGTTATCTTCGCCCGTGTCCGCCGCCTCACCGGCTATTATCCGGTCCATCGAGCTGCCCATGGCATACCCGAACAACATGGCAAGATCGCCGTTTGAGCCGCATGCGGAGAGCGGAAGCAGACACGCCGCCGCAGAAAGAGCGGCACATATGACCGAAACAAACCTCTTCATACCGGCGGCTCAGTTCTCCTCTTCGTCCTGTTCCGAAAGGTAGAAGTCGAACACTTCCTGCAAGAGCTGCTCGTCCTCGATGGGGTCGAGCGTCTGCTCTTCTTCGTTGAGCGTGAAGATGACCACCTCGTCCTCCTCCACGTCGTCGTTGGGCTCGGCGGGCAGCAGCAGGGTGTACTTTGCGCCCTTGTATTCGGTTACGCCGAGCAGCCTGAACTTTACGACGTTTTCGTCCTCGTCGACAAGTTCTATTATTCCGTCTTCAAGCTCCTCCTCGGGGGTGAGCTCCTCGTTTTCGGGTTGCTTTTCGCTGTTCATGAATTTGCTCCTTTGCTGTTTATTTTTGAAAGATAGCCGTCTAAGATGCTCGCCGCGGCGAGGGCGTCGACATACTTTTTGTGCTCCTTCGCGCGCCGTCCGCTCTCGTGCAGCTGTTCGTGCGCGGCAAGCGAGGTATAGCGCTCGTCGGCGCGTATCACCTGCATGCCCGAAGCCTCCTCCAGCGCACGAATGAACCGTTCGGTCTTTTCCGTCTGCTCCGAGGGGGTGCCGTCGGCATTGACGGGCAGCCCGCACACCGCCTTTGTTGCTCCCTTTTCCCTTATCAGCGCGACGAGCGCGGCGATATCCTTTTCAAACCCCGTGCGCACGTACGTTGAAGAGGGCAGCGCGTAGCTGTTGAACGGATCTGAAACGGCGACGCCTATGCGTCTGTCGCCTATGTCGAATGCTATGTATCTCTCCACGTTGCCTCCTTGCTGCGGCACATACATTATATCATGCGCAGGCGCATTTTACAAGCGCAGACGGAAAATTTATAAAAACTCCCCGCCGCGGTGCGGCAGGGAGAGAGTTTTACTGTAAGCCTTCGGCGGCAGACGCGCCGTCCGATGCCTTGCAGGAAGCCTTTTCCAGCTGCCGGTCGATGTAACTTTCGGCCTTCTGCATTATCTCTTCCTGGTTCTTTCTGATCATCTTCCTCAGCTTACAGCTGTTGGCAACGACGAGCGCGCCGCCCGCCATGCCCAGTGCTATGCCCATTACAAATTCTTTCACAAAAACGCTCCTTAAAAGCGCGGCGCGGCAAGGGCCGCGGCCCGTTTAAGCCGTTACCGCCGCCTTTGTAAGCAGTATGCGGCATGCGCGGAAAATTATGAATGTAAATTTTTCATCTGCTCTTTCAGGCGGGAATTTTCCTCGCAAAGTTTTTTCACTTTGGCGCGCAGCCTGGCGTTTTCACGCCGCAACGAGAGGGCTAACCTGTCGTACAGCCCGTCGATGGCGCGCTCGACCCGGCGCTTTGCCCCGCCGCACTCCTCCATGAGCTTTTCGATGCGCTCCGGCTGCTTTGCGAGCACGTTGCGATACTTGTTCTGATAGCGCAGCATCAGCCTGTCGTCACCGCCTGCGAGGTTGAGCACGGCGCGGCGCACCGATATGCCCTTGCTCTTTTCGGTGAGTATGGCGCGCAGCAGCCTGTCGGTCTCCTCGTCGGAGAAGGCGTGGATGGGCTCTGCCTTGAGCCCCGTGCCCCGCAACAGCGCGCGCACTTTTTCGTCTCCCGTGCTGCGCAGCAGCGCATAGTAGTAGTTGCGCACGCTGCCCTTTGCCCTGCCCGACTGCCTTGCATAGCCTTCGAACAGCGAAGTGAGGGTCGACCCCGCGCGCCTGCCCGCATAGATGTACTGTACGAAGGAGCGCGCCTCGTCCTCGGTATAGCCGTTTATCTTGTTCATGGCAAAGTTACCTCCTGTTTTTCACTTGCTTGCCTACTTTATATTGACATATATTGCGCCGGCGATACGTTAAAATATAAAAAAGGCAAAATTTACGGAGGGAACAATGAGGATATATTTCTTTTCAGAAGGCAGGGCCTGGCTGAAATTGGACGGGGAATATGCGGGGATCACCGACGGTTACCCGCGATTTGCCGAATTCGGATCCGCCTTTGCGGAGTGGTTGCCCTTTTCGGGCGAGGCGGTGCATTTTTACATCGACGACGCATTCTTCGGCGCTCCGCACGAAGACGTCTGCGCCGCCCGGGCGGGCGAAGAGCGGTTCCTGCTGCTGAGGCCGCGCAAAAAGTGCGCCGGGCAGGGCGTGGAGGCGCAGCTGAGGGCGGGCGGAACGCTGTATTCGCTGCTGCGATTCGGCGGAACATACCTTGCGTGCGACGGCCCCGACTGTGCGCTGATAAGGCTGAAAAACAGCTATACGGGCGCGGATATGCATGAACTGACGCTGCGCGGCGAACAGCTGCTTCTGCTGCGCGGCGAGGGCACGCTGGCAATTGCGCGAGGGACGGAACTGCTTTACGAGGGCGCGGCCGACGGATTTGACGAAGCCGGCGGAAAGGTGACGGTATGCCTGCGCGACTGCGAGGACAGCGTGCTTACCTTCGATATACTGCACCCGCAAGAGCGCAGCGTTGCGGCGCGGCGCGCAGCCTTGCCTGCAGTGAGGCACATAGCGCTGTTCGAGCGCGTGCTGCACGGCGCCGACTGCTCGGACTGCCTGTGCAAAAGCCTTAAAGGCCGCGCGGGCGAACTTAAAGGATACCTGGGCGACTTCTGCGCGGTGGTGCCGCCCACGGAGAGCGCGCGGCAAAAATACGGTGACGCCGCCGCGGGGCTTGTATACCGCCTTGAAGAGGGGCTGTACGATATAAAGTGGTTCCGCGCAGAGCTCGAAGACGGACTTGTTTCGAACATATTCCCGGCGGAATAGCACGCGGACAATTTTTGCAACAGAAAAGGGCGGCGCGTTGCGCCGCCCCTCGGATTCGGGGATCAGTATCTCGTGATCTCTACAGACCTTATTATTATGGCGAGTTTGGGAAGATCGAAATCTGCGGCGGTGGCCTGTTCGGCGACCTGTTCGAACCTGTCGATCTCGGTGCCCGCGTTTACGGTGAAGTCTCTCGACGAGTTGTACTCCTCGTCGATGTAGTCGTCGATGGCGTCCATCAGGCTGTCGAGCACGGCCTCGGCATCGTCGTTCAGAAGGTAGCCGAACGTGGCATATTCGTCGGCGTCGAGCGCGGTGGAAGCGCTCGTCTGAATGGCGAACAGGCTGGTGGCACTGTTATACTGATACTCGCGCAGCAGCGTTTCGCCGCTGCCCGTCCTCACGAGCACCTGCGCGCCGGCGGTATCGGAGATGACCTTTTCGCTGTAATACATCTTGAGCGAGCCGTATTCCGCCCCGCGCTGGCCGTTTTCCACGGTATGGCCGTTTTCGGAAAATTCGCCGTACAGCGTGGGAAGGGCGTCGCCCTCTTCGGGAAGCATGTTGCCCTCGTCATCGTAGGTATAGCCCGCGTCGTCGAACACCGAAGGCGTGATGGGGCTGTCTTCGCGTGTGGCGAGCGCATAGTAGTCGTCTTCGAGGTAGATCTCGGAGTCGTCGAGGTAATCTTCGGGCGAACCGCCGCCAATGCTCTCCTCGTACTTCTCCTGATCATACTTATACCCGCCGCCGTATATATCGTTGGAGGTATAGTCGTGGATAACGGTATCGTCGTAGAAGCCTTCATCGGCAAGTTCTATGAAGTGACGCACCGTCTGGGGATACATGTCCCTGTAGAGTTCGAAATCGGTGACGTACTCCGTCCCGTTGAACTCGACGGTGATCCTTGCGCGGGGCCTGCCCGTTTCGATGGTGCAGCCCGAAAGCGCTGCCGTTACGCCCACTACCGCAGCGACGGCCACGCCCGCCGCAGCATATTTTATCTTTCTGAATGACATATCTGCCGCCTCGGGAAGAACAGATCTTCCGCAATATTTATATTTTTGCTGATACTATCCCATTTTACTTAATTTTGCGCGGACAGTCAAGCAATTTGCGCCGCGGCGGACAAATTTCACCGCTTTGCCACCTAAAATAGCGCAGGCAGGGCCGCCGGCGCGCGGCATTGCGGTAAAGCCGCGCAAAAAGCCGCGGGCAGAATGACTGCCCGCGGCTTCGGCTTTTAATTCTTAAATTATTCCATGGCTGCCGTTGCGCCTGCCGCCTTGAGCTCCGCAACGATCTTTTCAGCCTCTTCCTTGGCAACGTTCTCTTTGAGCACGCCGCCCTTTTCTACGGCTGCCTTTGCCTCTACAAGGCCGAGGCCGGTGAAGCCGCGTACGACCTTGATAACGTCGATCTTCTTGGCGCCTACGTCCTTGAGAACTACGTTGAACTCGGTCTTCTCCTCAGCTGCGGGAGCGGCTGCCGCGCCTGCTGCGGGAGCGGCTGCAACTGCTACGGGAGCGGCTGCGGATACGCCGAACTTCTCTTCGAGTGCCTTTACGAGCTCGTTGAGCTCTATAACGGTCATGTTGCCGATTTCTTCGATAAACTTATTGATATCTGCCATTTTTAAGTTCCTCCGATTTTTTTTGATGTTATTTGTGCCCCTTGAGCGCGGGCAGCGCTTACCCGCCTTATGCGGCGCGGGAAATGCCGTGTTCTGCCGCTTTAAGCGGTAAGTTTACGCCTTGCTCTCCGCCACCCTGGCAAGCACGCGGACGATCCCGGAGACGAGATTGCCCAGAACGCCTGCAAAGTTGGAAAGGGGCGCCTGCATAGAGCCGAGCATCTTTGCGACGAGCTCTTCCTTCGAGGGCATAGTTGCAAGTGCTTCCACACCCTTCTTGTCAACGTAAGCATTGTCGGAAAACGCGCATTTGAGAACGATCTTGCCGTCGTAGTCCTTTGCGGCCTTGGTCATGAGCTTGGCGGCGGTTACTTCATCCGCGCTGAACGCCACAGCCGTGGGGCCGTTGAGGGCTTCGTCGAACTGATTGAAACCGAGATCGTTGAACGCCTTTCTTACCAGCGTGTTCTTGTAGACCTTATATTCGCAGCCCGCTTCCCTGCACTTGTTCCTGAGTTCGGAAACTTCTGCAACGGTGAGCTTGTTGTAATCTACGAACACCACCGACTTTGCCGCCTTGATCTTGGAGACGATCTCCTCGACAACGGCCTTCTTGGCTTCGAAATTAGCTGACAAACCGTGTACCTCCTTTAAGAATTAAAAAGCCCTTATGCCGCGCGGCATAAGGACAACGTAAGAACAGCTTTATGATCTTTATTCCTTAACACCTCGGCAGGATATTGAGCGCAAGCGCACCTGCTGTCTGCGGCATATCTTGTTTTGCGCTGATATTATATGTCATGGGAAAGGAATTGTCAACCGATTTTATGCAATTATGCAAAAATTTTTATGAGGCTGTAAGCACTGCCGCAGGCAGCTCATAACTTGCGCAAAGCGCAATCATCACCCATCGCGCTGCGCAGAGCGCAGCTCATAACCTCTGCGTTACCGTCTGCCAAGCAGGCAGTCCGCCGAACAGCCGAAAAACGCCGCCACCTTTGCAAGATTATAACACGAGGGCAGAGTTTTGCCGTTGAGCCAGCCGTAAATTACGCTCCATGAAAGTTTTGTGCCCTTCTGAAATGCATATACGGTGGTGCCACTCTGCTCCAATAAGAGCCGTAGCGACCGGCAAAAGGGCCGGACGGGCGCGTAGGCGACATCTTCATGCGGGTAATCATCGAGCCCGAGCAAAAAATCCGCGGAACAGTTGAAGTATTCGGCAAGTGCGACAAATGTGTTATAGCTCGGCGCATTCTTGCCGCCGAGTATATCCGAAAGTTTTGTGCGCCCCGTATTCGCTTTTCCGCAAGCTCCTTCTGGCTTATTTCATGTTCCGCCATAAGCTCTTTGAGGTTTTCAGAGATTTTCGACAAATTTACCATAAAACAGACCTTTTTCCACAATCTATTCTCTTCTGAAACCCGACAAATTTCTTGCCGTGTCGGAAAAGAATAGATATAATTGTGTGTACAAAGGCAATGCGCACGGCTTTAATAATTCAAAGGAGAACGCACGTTTATGGACAATTTTTTTGAAACGCAACCCGTATTTGATTACAGGGCGAGAGCAAAGGAGCTTTTGGAAGAAATTCTTCCGATAATACAAGACTATTTTGACATGGTTGCCAATCAAACGGAAAACCGCGCCATGCTGCATCTTAAAAACGGACAGCTGTTCATGTTGGCATTGAATGAACGATAAACACGGCATATATGCGGCTGTTTTGCCGCAAAATATAAAAATTACATAAAAAAAGGCCGCGGAATTTGCGTTTG
>DVIK01000027.1 GCA_018711385.1 Candidatus Coproplasma avistercoris | reverse complement strand
TAACCAAAATCAATCTGTAAATTGCCTTTTGTACTTGTTTCTTTCCTATGCAGTTGTCAATCTTCGCTCCCCGACTAAAGTCGGTATTTAGCCTTTCTTTACAGAAAAACTAAGCTGCCTTAACGACAGCTTTTACATATTAGCAAAATATATCCTCAATGTCAAGCAAATAATTAAAAAAATTCAAAAAATTTGTAGTTTTAAGGTGCGACGGCGAAACCGCGTCTTCCGACCACAATATATAGTATACGTCCGCCCGCACATATAGTGTACCGTCCGCTATACATATTATATAATAACGTTATAATATAACGTCGCTATGTGTGAAGTCACGCGGGGGCAGCCGAAAAGTAACGCACGAGCGCCGCAATTATTTCGGCATTGGCGATACCCGATACCGGCGCAAGCGGAAATCCCCCGCCGGCTGCTTCCCCGTGCCCGGCTGTTTCCGCCGCCTTTGCGCATTCTTCGCTGCCGTCGTTTGCCGTGCGACCCGCAGCAGCCCCTCCGAACGCAGACATTATGCCGCGCAGCTGCTCGGCCTCTTTGAACGCCGACTTTACCTCCTCGCCGCCTAAAGTTTCGAGCACAGGCCCGAACTTCTGAAAGTCGCCGCCGCCCGTGGCAAGCAGCAAAAGCAAAAGAATAAGTTGCATATTTTCCCCCTGCCGCATAGATTATACTACTGACATTATATGCGGAGGGTTGCATGAAAGATTTCAAGAGCTACACTCAGGACGACGGCGGGTTCGAGAACGACAAGGGCGTGGAACTTGTAAAGCGGGTGGCCGCCTCGATGCAGGGCAAGAGCAGCGGCGAGATAATGCGCGCGGTGATTGAAGAGGCAGAAAAGGGCAAGCGGGCGGGCACTCTTACGAACGAAGACCTCGACAACTTCTATTCGCTGATGTCGCCCACGCTGGACGGGTTCAGACGCAGGAAATTGAAGAGCATAGTGGAGCGGCTGAAGCGCATATAGCCAGGTAATTGCGGCATATGCGCGGATCAATTACAGCGAAGCCACCGCCTTGACAAACAGATCTGCCTCGCGTTCGGAATTGAACGGCGAGAGTGAAGCGCGCACCAGCCCGTTCTCCGACGTGCCGAGCGCCTCGTGCATGAGCGGTGCGCAATGCAGTCCGCCGCGCACGCACACCGAAAATTCGTCGGAAAGGCGGCGGGCGACCTGTTCGGAGCCGCTGCCATTTACCTCGAAGGCAACTATTCCCACATAATTGGGGCGGGAATATAGCTTGACGAACGGTATTTCTTTGAGCAGGCTGTGGGTGAGCGAGACGAGGTGAAAGAGCTTGTCGCGCTCCTCGTTGAAGTGCGATTTAAGGTAGAGCACGCCCGCCGCGAGCGAAACTATGGCAGGATAATTGAGCGTGCCGCTCTCCAGCCTGTCGGGGTAAAAATCGGGCATGGCGAGGCTGCGGCTGTAACTGCCTGTGCCGCCATAGATGAGCGGGCGGGGATCGAGGCGTTCGGAAAAAAGCAGAGCGCCGCTGCCCTGTATGCCGTACATGCCCTTGTGTCCCGCCACGGCAAGGGCGTCTATGCCCCACCCCTTCATGTCGATGTTTATATGTCCGCACGCCTGGGCGCCGTCGCAGATGAGCAGCGTGCGCGGAGGAATGAGCGAGCGCAGCTTTGCGATGTCGGGACACGTGCCCGTGACGTTTGAGGCGAGCGTGATCACCACCGCCCTGGTATCGGCATGCACCATGGAGGCGAGCGCGGCGATATTTACCTCGCCCGAAGGCGACAACGGCGCGAGAGTTACTTTCACCCCCACATCTTCAAGATATTGCAGAGGCCGCAGGACGGAGTTGTGCTCGGCAAAGGTGGTCACCACCTTGTCCCCGGGGCGCAGCGTGCCGAGCAGCGCGATATTGAGCGCCTCTGTGCAGTTCTTGGTGAAGATGGTACGGTCGCACGACCAGCCCCCGAAAAATTCCATCAGCGCCCGGCGGCATGCGAATACCCGCTCTGAACAGGCCACGGACAGGCGGTGCCCGCTCCTGCCGGGGTTGGCGGAGAGCTTGAGGGCCGCATCTACGGCCGAGAGCACCTCCTCTGGCTTGAACCCGCCCGTGGCCGCGTTGTCTAAGTAGATCATGTTGGCAATTACCCCCTTGATTTCATAATATGTTATATAGCGATACATAGCCGCGGAGCCTGTCCGCGTGACTGCATGCTGTATTACTATAATAAATATACTATGGAAAAGGACGGTATTATGACGGAAATTTTGGCGGTTTTTCGTTCGCGCACGCAGGCGGCGGCGTGTAAGGAGAGCCTTCGCGACATGGGTATAAGCGCCGCGCTCGTGCCAACCCCTACCGAACTTAAAGCGGGATGCGGACTTTCGGTAAGTTTTCCCGCCGGAATGCTCAGAGCGGTCAAGCGCACCGTCGCGCGCGAGGGCAGGGCCGTTTTCTGTTATGCGGCCTACGACGCCGCAAGACGCTCATACATTAAAATAATGTAGCTCGCAGCAGCTTGCAAAAGGGCGCGCGAAATGATACAATTATGGCATGGACAGCAGTACAAAGGAAAAAATCCTGCGGGAGCTTGAAAAGCTTTACCCTGACGCGCGCCCGGCGCTGCACTATGCCACGCCCTACGAGCTGCTCGTGGCCGTGATACTTTCGGCGCAGTGCACGGACGAGCGCGTGAACAAGGTGACGGCGGAACTGTTCAGGGAACACGACACGCCCGAAAAGATGCTGCAACTTTCGCAGGAGCAGCTGGAGAGATATATCTTCTCCTGCGGGTTCTATCACAACAAAGCGGCGCACATACTCTCCGCCAGCCGCGACATCATGGAAAAGTTCGGCGGAGAAGTGCCCCGCGAACACGCACAGCTTAAAAGCCTTGCGGGCGTAGGACAGAAGACGGCAAACGTTGTATACGCCGTGGCATTCGGCGGCGACGCGATAGCCGTCGATACGCACGTGTTCCGCGTTTCCAACAGGCTGGGACTTGCGCACGCCCCCACGCCCGAAAAGACCGAGCTGCAGCTGAAAGAGGCAATACCGCAGAGCGACTGGTCGAAAGCACACCACTGGCTGATCTATCACGGGCGCAGGGTCTGCCACTCGCAGCGCCCGGACTGCCCGAACTGCACGCTGAAAGGCATGTGCGAATTCTATGCCGCGACCGCACCGCAACGTAATGAAAAGTAAACTATTCAAAGTTTACTGAAATAGCGAATAATTTGCAAATAAATATTTGCACTGTAAGGGGCACGCCTGTGGCGTGCCCCTTTGATGTGTGTGAGTATAACTTTGATAATTGCAGCTTCAACGCCCGGTATCCCAATGCCGCCGCGGCGGAGGCATGAGTTGCGCCCGAGCGGTGAACGAGCCACAATATTACCATTGATTGCGGCAGTTGGCGCAGCGGAGCACAGTGACGCCGTGACTGAGGGATTTGAGCACGCGGACAAAATGTAACATGCAACATTCTGTTTGACTTTTCAACATCTCGTATCCCCCTTCGCTTCACTGCCCCACATGTTGCCGCTTCCCTGCGGGAGCCTCGGCAAGGGGGCGTGACCGCTGATTGCCCGTACATACTTTTCTTTTTCATACTAATCGGCAAAAGCCCATTCTCACCCTCCCATCCCGGACTATGGTCGCTATACAAAAAAGCTCCCCGAAGAAACTTCGGGGAGAATTTGATTTAAGTTTATAGCCTTATCTTAGCCAAGAACCTTGGAGATAACGCCCGAACCTACCGTTCTGCCGCCTTCGCGGATAGCGAACTTGAGCTTTTCTTCAACCGCAACGGGCTTGATCAGCTCAACGACGATGGTTACATGGTCGCCGGGCATAACCATTTCGGTGCCTTCGGGAAGGTCGATGGAGCCGGTAACGTCGGTAGTTCTGATGAAGAACTGGGGACGATAGTGGTTGAAGAACGGGGTGTGACGGCCGCCCTCTTCTGCCTTAAGAACGTACACCTGAGCTTCGAACTTGGTAGCCGTCTTAACGGTGCCGGGCTTAGCAAGAACCTGACCCTTTTCGATGCCCTTACGGTCGATGCCGCGAAGAAGTGCGCCGATGTTGAAGCCTGCGATAGCTTCGTCAACGCTCTTG
>DVIK01000026.1 GCA_018711385.1 Candidatus Coproplasma avistercoris | reverse complement strand
TTCTCCGGTGTTCTCCGGCTTTTCCGCTCCGTCACGTTTTGCCGGGCGGTATCTGTCCTTCCGCAGCAGCCTTCGGGTGCTGCGCCCGCCGCCGCTCTCCGTGATATAACAGCGGCTCTCTATGCTGCCGTCCTCCGCCGTGACGTATTCCGATTCCAGCGAATATTCCATGCCGGAAGACCTGCCGTAAATTTCGCAGCGGACGTAATAAAGACCGGTAAGAACGCGGATATACACGGGGCAATCGCTCGCGTTTAGAAATTTAAGGTCGGAATAATCGCCGCTGACCATTGCATCGCGCGAGGGGCTGACATAGCTTACGGCAAGGCTGTGCGGGTGGTATTCGGTGACCTTCAGCCCCGCGAGCAGAGCCGCGTTGTATAGCGTGGTGCTCACCTGGCACACGCCGCCGCCAACCCCGTAGACGAATCTGCCGTCCTCGATTATCTTTGCCTCGCGGAAGCCGTTTTCGGCGGTACGCGCGCCCACCCGCCCGTTGAACGAAAACTGCTGCCCCGGCATCAGCACGCAGCCGCTTATCTTGCCGCCCGCAAGGGCGATGTTGGAGACGCGCGGTGAATTTTCGCAGTCGAAGTAGGTCGTGTATGCCGCCAGCCGCGCCGTGCGCGCCCTCACCTCGTCCATGCCCATGGTACAGGGCGTGCGGCAAACGGAGAGATGCACGGGCGCGAAATCTTCGCCGTACCTGCGCGAGGAGAGCGACGAGAGTATGTCTTCGCGCAACTTGTCTGCATCGGGCTGAATCCCATCCTGCCCCTCTTCGTAGATGAACGGCTCGCCGTCGCCGCCGCAAAAATATGCCTGAGGTTCGCGCATCTGTCTGAACTGAGCGGCATATATGCCCGAAATAACCTCGTCAAGCCCGTTCATGCGGTAACTTATTTCAACGTCGTAGCTGCCCGCGCGCCTTATGCCCTGCACGACCTCGCGGACATTGTCGGCAAAAGCGAGTTGCGGAAAGCGGAAACTGTATTGCCCGCCTTCGGCGTAAACCGTAAGGCAGTGCGCTTTCAAGTCGCGCGCTATCTCTTCGCGCACGGCCTCGACCGCAGCGCCGCGGGCGAGCCCGCCGACCTCCGCGCCGCAGATGGTCGTTCCGCGCGGGAGCGCGCTGCCCGCGCCGCAACCGAAAATGCCCGCGACGAGCGCGGGCAGGATGGTCAAGCAAAAAAACATTCGTCCTGTAAAACTTTTCAATCTATGCCGAGCGCCGCAAGCAGCTCCTCCGAAGGGACGAACGGCGGAACGCCCACCGAGCGGGAACCTTCGGCATAGTGCGTGTCCGAGCCGCCCGTGACGACGAGCGAATACTTTGCGGCTACCTCCCGAAAATAAGCCGTCTCTTCAACAGTATGCCCGGAATACACCGCCTCTATGCCGGCAAGGCCGCATGCGCGCAACCTTTCTATCAGTTTAAGTTTATCGTCGGCGCAGAGCGCCAGTCTGCCGGGGTGCGCCAGCGAAGAAAAGCCGCCGCACTCCGCGATCACTTCCAGCGCGTACTCGGGCGAAGGCCTGCCGACGCCCGAATACGCAGGCTTCCCCGGGGCGAGCATCTCGCCGTAAAAAGCCGAGGGCGACGAGGCGCAGCCTTTGCGCGCCGCTGCGCGGGCGATATACATGGTGTGCACGGGCGAGCGGGGGCAGCGGCGCTCGCGTATCACGTCGTCGAACGAAAGGCTCACGCCGCGCTTTTTAAGTTTTGAAAGTATGTCCGCCGTGCGGCTGAGCGCGCCGTCGTTTACGAATTTTTCAAATTCGGCATACTTTGCGCACGTCGCGTCCAGGCCGTAGCCGAGGATGTGCACCTTTACGTCCTGCGTGTATGCCGAGATCTCTATGCCGCACACGCCCCTTATCCCCCTTAAAGCGCACTCGGCGGCAAACTCGCGGCAGCCGTTCATGTTGTCGTGGTCGGTGAGCGCCGCGACGTCCACTCCGCCGTCCGCGCACATCTGCGCTATCTCCGCGGGGGACACGGTGCCGTCGGAATAATATGAATGTATGTGCAAATCTGCCTTCATCGCCTTACAGCTCCCCCCTCTATCCTTATCCTGTTCACCTGCCTGCCGGAGAGCACGCGTTCGGCGTGGGTGCAAGTGAGTATGGTCTGCATGCCCTGCGCGCGCTGCGCGAGTTTTTTGCGGCGTGGCAGGTCGAGTTCGCTCATCACGTCGTCCAGGATAAGCACGGGGTATTCGCCGGAGAGCTGCCTGAATATCTCCATTTCGGCGAGCTTTACCGAAAGGGCCGCCGTGCGGGTCTGCCCCTGCGAGGCGAAATTCTTGGCGTCGGCGCCGTTTATGGTTATGTCGATGTCGTCGCGGTGCGGCCCGCACGAGGTGTAGCCGAGGCGCACGTCGCGCTCGTAGTTGCGGCGCAGCTCCTCAAAAAGCTGTTCTCTGAGCTCCTCGTCGTCTCCGACGTACTTCTTTTCGGGGCGAACCTCCAGCTTTTCTGCGCCGTCGGTCAGGCGGAAGTGCTCCTCTTCGGCGAGCGGCGCGAGGCGCGCTATGAAGTCGGCGCGGTGGCGGACGACTACCGCCGCGTATTTTGCAAGCTGCTCGTCCCACACGGGCAGAGTGTCGTAAATGAGCCCCGTGTCCCTGTCTTTGAGCAGGTTGTTGCGCTGTTCGAGGATCTTGTTGTAGCGCAGCAGCGCCGTGTAGTAGGGGCGGGAGAGCTGCGATATGGATATGTTCAGAAAGCGTCTGCGCTCGTCGGGGCCGTCCTGTATGAGCCGCAGCTCCGAGGGCGAAAAGAATACGCTGAAGATATTGCCGAGAAGTTCTGCATTGCGCGCTATCCTGTTGCCGTTGACGCGGACCTCGCGCCCGTTTTCGAAGATGCAGGCCGAGATGTCGACGTCGCCGTAACGCCCGCACGCCTTTGCTGCTATCTCGGCGCGCTGCTGCCCGTGCATGATGAGCTGTTTATCGCGCCGCGCGCGCGGCGATACTCCCGTGCACAGGTAAAACACCGCCTCGGCGCAGTTGGTCTTGCCCTGGGCGTTCCTGCCGTAGAGCACGTTCAGCCCCTCGGTGAACGTGAAAGTTTCATCGGCGTAGTTTCTGAAATTTTTGAGCGATAAATTTTTTATCCACATTTTCGGCAAAAACTCTTTCATTTTGCCGCGTTTTGTAGTATAATCGTTTATACTTGAAAGGCGGCACTGATGTGTTCGCTATATATTTTAACACATTTTTCGTAAAATTCAAAGAAACTACGGGGAAAACTTATGGCTGCTGCGGGAAACTTCGACTTTTTATACAACCCTATAAAGGAAAAGATGCGCGAAAAAATTTCGCCCATAAATTTTACCACCTTTATAGACAAACTGGTGCCCGTAGACATGGACGGCAGGTGCATAGTTCTCGAAACGCCCACCGAGGTGTTCGCAAACTACATAACCACCACCCTTGCCGACAAGATACGCGAAGCCATCGCCGAAGCGGACGTAGGCGTCTCCGACTTCCGCCTGAAAGTTGCGGGAGCAGACGGCTACGCCTACTCGGGCGACAGAGAGGAGCCCGAATTTTCCGCACCCGACAATCTTGACCCGAAATACACCTTCGAGAGCTTTGTGGTCGGCCCCAACAACGAATACGTGTACGCCGCGGCGCAGTCGGTCGCGGAGGACCCCGCGGGCACCTACAACCCTCTGTTCATATACGGCGGCACGGGCCTGGGCAAGACCCACCTGATGCAGGCCATAGCCAACAAGATAGTGCGCGAAAAGCCGCACCTTAAAGTCATATACATAACGTGCGACAAGTTCGTCAACGAAATAATCGACACCATGTTCGCCAGCCGCGGCTCCGAGGCGCGCGACAAGGGCAACAAGCTGCGCCAGCACTATCGCAACGCCGACGTGCTGATAATCGACGACATCCAGTTCATCGAAAACAAGAAGGCCGTTCAGGAAGAATTTTTCCACACCTTCAACGAGCTCGTTTCAAAGGGCAAACAGATAGTCATCTCCTCGGACCACTCCCCGCGCGAGCTTGCCGCGCTCGAAGAGAGGCTTCGCACCCGCTTTTCGGGCGGGCTGCTGTTCGATATATTGCCGCCCGACTATGAGACGAAGGTGGCGATACTCCGCCGCAAGGCATTCGAAAAGAAGTGCGCCGTGCCCGACGAGGTGATAGGCTTCCTTGCAAAGGACAGCGGCGACGACGTGCGCACGCTGGAGGGCAGGCTGACCAAGGTCATATTCGCCTCGCGCCTGCACGAGGAACCCATAACCATAGAGCTCGCGCGCAACGCGCTGAACGAGGCCGTCCCCGAGGGCGGCAACGAAGAGATAACGCCCGAGACTGTCATCTCCGCCGTCACCTCGTTCTATCACCTCACCAGAGAAGACATAACCGGCAAGAGCAAGAAAAAGGAGATCGTGATCCCCCGCCAGATATGCTGCTACCTGATGTGCGACCTTTTATCGCTGCCGCTGATTTCTGTCGGCAAACTGATAGGCGGCAGGGACCACACCACGGTGCTCTATTCGCGCGACAAGGTAGAGGAGATGTGCAGGATAAACGACAAGATCTCCAAAGACGTGGACGACATCAAGAACATAATCTTGAAGAAGTGACCCCCCCCCATCGGCTTACGATACCCCGAAACGTACGGCAATATGCCGCAACCATTATAAAAATAATTCCCGTGCCCGATAAATAAGTCGGGCATTTGGTTTGCAATTTATGATACCTGAATTTTCCGAAGGACAATTTGACGTTGTGGTGGTCGGCGCGGGTCATGCCGGCTGCGAAGCGGCGCTCGCCTGCGCACGCACGGGTCTTAAAACGGCGATGCTGACGCTCAATCTGGACAGTATTGCCTTCATGGCGTGCAACCCCTCGGTGGGCGGCACGGCAAAGGGGCATCTGGTGCGCGAGATAGACGCGCTCGGCGGCGAGATGGGCATAAACGCCGACAAGACGGCGCTGCAGATGCGCATGCTGAACGTGGGCAAGGGCGCGGCGGTGCAGTCGCTGCGCTGCCAGTCGGACAAGCATGCGTACCACACCGAGATGAAGCGCACGCTGGAACACACGCCGAACCTGCGCATACTGCAGGGAGAGGCGGCGGAAATACTCACCGAAGACGGCAGGGTGACGGGCATAAAGACGACTTACGGCGGCATACTTTACTGCCGCGCCGCCATACTCGCCACGGGCGTGTACCTGAACGCCGAGACGATAACGGGCGACGTAAAACAGCGCAGCGGCCCAAACGGCTTTGCCCCCGCCACCGCGCTCACCGAAAACCTTATAGCACTCGGTTACGGAGTGCGTCGCTTCAAGACGGGCACGCCGGCAAGACTGGACGGGCGGACGGTGGACTTCGGCGAGTGCGCGATCCAGTACGGCGACGAGGACATCATGCCCTTTTCGTTCATGCACGACGCGCCGGTAAAGAGCGCGCTGCCCTGCTACCTGACCTATACAAACGCCCGCACGCACGAAATAATCCTCTCCAACCTCGACCGTTCGCCGCTGTATAACGGCACGATACAGTCCACGGGGCCGCGCTACTGCCCCTCGATAGAGACCAAGGTTGTGCGCTTTTCCGACAAGGACAGGCACCAGCTCTTTCTGGAACCCGAGGGCGCCGACACGCTGGAAGTGTACGTGCAGGGCATGTCCTCCTCCCTCCCGCACGACGTGCAGAGGGATATGTACCGCTCTGTGAAGGGGCTGGAAAACTGCGACATAATGCGCTACGCCTATGCGATAGAGTACGACTGCATAGACACGTTGGACCTTTACCCCACGCTCGAATTCAAAAAGGTGGAAGGGCTGTACACGGCGGGGCAGATAAACGGCACGTCGGGCTATGAAGAAGCTGCGGCACAGGGACTGATGGCGGGGCTGAACGCCTCGCTCAAACTGCGCGGCAAGCCGCCGCTGATTCTGGGCAGGGACGAGGCGTATATCGGGGTGATGATAGACGATCTGGTGACCAAGGGCACCGACGAGCCCTACCGCATGATGACTTCGCGCGCGGAACACAGGCTGGAGATACGCCAGGACAACGCCGACTTCCGCCTGACGCAGAAGGGCTATGACTGCGGGCTTGTCACCGAAGAACGCTATGCGCGCTACCTTGAACGGAAAAAAGAGTACGAAAGCGCGCTCTGCCAGCTGAACGGGCGCGTCTCCGCCGCAGACGCCGACGGTTTTTTGCGTTCGCTGGGCATGGAAGGCACGGAAAAACCGCTCACCTACGCAGACATGATACGGCGCGGGGCAAGCCTTAAACAGCTGAAGGAGCGCTTCGGCGTGCCCGTAAACTGCGGTGCAGGCGCGGCACAGTCGGCAGAGATATACATCCGCTACGAAGGATACCTGAAAAAGGGGCTCGACCGCATTAAGCAGGCGCGGAAACTTGAAGAGCGCAGACTGCCGCCCGACATCGACTACGAAAAGATAGGCGGGCTCAGACTTGAGGCGCGCGAAAAGCTGACAAAAATAAGGCCGGCCTCGCTGGGGCAGGCGTCGCGCATACCCGGCGTGAATCCCGCAGACATAGCGGTACTGATACTGTACCTTAAATAAATAACGATAATAAGGCCCTGCGCGGCATGCCGCGCAGGGCCTTATTATC
>DVIK01000025.1 GCA_018711385.1 Candidatus Coproplasma avistercoris | reverse complement strand
GGTGCGCGCAGATCTGCGCGCACCGCACCGTAAAACAAGTTATAAGGCAACCTCGCACAGCCGCCTGCCCTTATAGCGCACGAGCGAGCTTATGCCCAGCCCCTTCAGCCTTTGGCACTGCCCGTCGAAATCGTATCCGAGCGCCCCGGCGCAGTGGGCGTCGGAGGAGAGCATGAATCTGCAGCCGCGTGCGGCAAGTCCGCGTATCAGGCGGTCTGAGGGATACGGACCGCCTTCGCCCTTGAACAGCCTGCCCAGGTTTACCTCTACCACCGCGCCGCGCGGAAGCCTGTCCGCCGCGGCAAGCGCCGCGCGCATGTACCTTTCCGAGCCCTCGTCGAACAGCGCTCCGCCGAGGTTAAAGCGGGTGATGAGGTCGAAATGGCCGTATATGTCGGGGGCTATGCTTGTCGCAAGCCCGGCCACCTCCTCATAATAGCGCTCTGCGGCGGCATAAAAATCTCCGCCGAATACTTCGCGCACGGCAGTGCAGAAGCTTTCGCGGGAGAGGTCTATCGGGTAATAGCTGCCACCCTCCTTTAAGTAGTGCACCGAACCTATCACATAGTCGCACTCCCGCGGGCGCTGTCCGTAGAGGTCGAGCTCCACCCCGCCGAGCAGGCATATGCTGCCCGCATATTTTTTTCGCAGGCGGAAAAGTTCGCGCATGTATGCGGGGTAATCGCGTATGCAATAGGAGGTGTCGAACGGCGTGAACGAGTGGAAGGATATGCCGAGCGTATCCATGCCGCAGGCTATGGCTGCCCTTACCATGTCCTCCATACTGTCGCTGCCGTCGCAGAAATCGGTGTGCGTGTGAACGTTTGACCTGATTATCACTCTTTCCTCCGCATAGCGCCGCGCGGCGCATGAAATGCAGACGCAGAAAAATTACTGCATCTTTTCCTGTTTGACCTTTTTATCCACGACGTGGCGCGAGGCGAGCTGCCCGCGTATGTCGTTGAGCGTTATTCCGTATTCGGCCATGAGCACGAGCACGTGGTACGTGAGGTCGGCTATCTCGAATATAGTCTCATCCCTGTCGCCGCCCTTTGCGGCTATCACCACCTCGGTGCACTCCTCGCCCACCTTTTTGAGGATCTTGTCTATGCCCTTATCGAAGAGATACGAGGTGTACGAACCCTCCTTGGGATCGGTCTTTCTGCCCTCGATCAGCTCGTAGAGCCCGTCCACCGAAAATTCTTCGGCGTCCTCGTTTTCGTAAACGGTGTTGGTAAAGCAGCTGTCCGTGCCCAGATGGCAGGCGGGGCCGTCCTTCACCACCTCGATCACCAGGCTGTCCATGTCGCAGTCGGCGGTTATAGACACTATATGCTGGAAGTTGCCCGACGTTTCGCCCTTCAGCCACAGTTTTCTGCGCGAGCGCGACCAGAAGCAGGTCAGCCTGCGCTTCATGCTTATTTCCAGGCTCTCCCTGTTCATGTATGCCACGGTGAGCACCTTTTTCGAATAGGCGTCCTGCACCACGGCCGGGATCAGCCCGTCCTTATCGAATACCAGCTTATCAATATCAACAAACTTCATAACAACCTCGCGCGCAGACGCGCAAACATATTATTTTATGATTCGTGCGGCAATATGCCGCAGCTGATTACAACCTTACGGGCACCCCCGCCGCCCTTAAAGTCAGCTTTAGGTCGGTTATGTCTATCTCGCCGAAGTGGAATACCGAGGCGGCAAGCCCCGCGTCGGCCTGCGGCACGTTTTCGAACAGCTCCACGAAGTCCCGCTTGCTGCCCGCGCCGCCGCTGGCAATGACCGGTATGGAGAGCTTTGCGCACACCGCGCGCAGCATCTCGCAGTCGAACCCGCCCTTCACACCGTCGGTGTCTATACTGTTGAGCACCAGCTCGCCCGCGCCCTCCTCCTGGCCGCGGTACGCCCATTCGGCCGCGGATATGCCCGTATTTATGCGCCCGCCGTGGGAAAATACGGTGAACCTGCCGTCCACCCGCTTTACGTCCATGGAGAGCACCACGCACTGATTGCCGTAGCGCTTTGCCGCTCTGCCTATGAGCGTTTTATCGGCTATGGCGCCCGTGTTTACGCTCACCTTGTCGGCGCCGCATTTGAGCACGCGGTCGAAATCTTCGAGCGAGTTTATTCCGCCCCCCACCGTGAGCGGGATGAATATGGAGGACGCCACCTCGCGCAGGCTGTCGGCAAACAGCGAGCGGCCCTCGGCGGAGGCGGTTATGTCGTAGAACACCAGCTCGTCGGCGCCGCTGAGATTGTAGCGCTGCGCGAGCGCGACGGGCGACTCCACCTCGCGTATGCCGCGGAAATTTCTGCCCTTTACGACTGTACCGTCCCGCACGTCGAGGCAGGGGATTATGCGGCGCGTCAGCATCGCTCGCACAGCTCCACGGCCTTGGAGACCTCTATGGCGCCGTCGTATATCGCCTTGCCGACCACCGCGCCGCGCACGCCCATATCCCTGAGCTTCAGCAGCTCTTCGTAGTAGGTGATGCCGCCCGAGGCTATTATTTTGAGCCCGTCTATCTTTACCAGTTTCCTGTATGCCGCAAGATTGGTGCCGGCAAGCGCGCCGTCGCGCGAAATGTCGGTGCAGATGACCGTGCGCACGCCGGCATCCCTTAACTTGCGGCAAAAATCGTAGGCGTCGATGTCGGTGACCGTCTTCCAGCCGCCTATCGCCACCTTGCCGCCGAGCGCGTCCACGCCCACCGCCACCTTGCCGCCGAAAAACTTCACCGCGCTTTCGACGAGCGAGAAGTCCTCGACCGCGGCGGAGCCGAGTATCACCCTGCTCACGCCCGAGGAGAGGTATTCGGATATGCGGTTTACCGTGCGCACGCCGCCGCCCACTTCGACGAACAGCCCCGTCTGCGAGACGATGTTTTTGATTATATCCTTGTTCACCAGCTCTCCCTCGAGCGCGCCGTCGAGGTCGACGACGTGCAGGCGGCTTGCCCCTTCGGCCTTGAAGCGGCATGCAACTTCCACGGGGTTGATGGAGTACACCTTCTCCTTGGAATAGTCGCCGTTGAACAGCCTTACGGCGTTGCCGCCGCGTATATCTATTGCGGGGTAAATATACATCTGCCCTTCCTCCTTATGAAAAATGACGCCGCATATGGCGGAAATACCTACTTTATCTCGCTGAAAGCACGCAGTATTTTAAGGCCCGCGGCACCGCTCTTTTCGGGGTGGAACTGCGTACCGAAGACATTGCCGTTCTCCGCCGACGCGGTGAGCGTCACACCGCCGTATTCCGCCGCCGAAGTTATGCCCTCTTTACAGTTCTTTGCGTAGTACGAGTGTACGAAATACACATATTCTCCCTCGGAGATATATCTGAACAACGGCGAGGGGCGCACGAATTTCAGGCTGTTCCAGCCCATGTGCGGCACCTTTACGCTCTGTTTCAGGTCGGGCGCGATGGGGCAGACGTCGCCCTTTATCAGCCCCAGCCCGCGGTGCTCGCCGTATTCGAAGCTACAATCGAACAGCATCTGCATGCCCAGGCAGATGCCGAGCATGGGCTTGCCGGAACGCGCCTGCGAGAGCAGCACATCCACCAGCCCGTACTCTTCCAGCCGCGCGTATGCGTCGCCGAACGCGCCCACGCCGGGCAGGATGACGGCGGAGCTGTCCTCTATTTCCCGCCGCTTAGCGGTGACCTTTATTTCGGCGCCGATGTATCTGAGCGAGCCGGTGAGCGAAAATAGGTTGCCCACCCCGTAATCTATCACCGCTATCATAACAGTCCCTTCGTGGTGGGCAGCTCGTCCCCCCTTTCGGGGTCGAGCCTTACCGCCTGCGCCATCACCTTTGCGAACGCTTTGAAAGCGCCCTCGGCGACGTGGTGATTGTTTTCGCCGTACAATTTTTTGAAATGCAGCGCCATGGGGCAGGCGCGCGCGAAACCCAGAAAAAATTCCTTTACGAGTTCGGCGTCCATGTCGCCCAGCTTATATTCGCCCGGGAAGGAGATATCGAAGTTGACGCACACCCTGCCGCTGAGGTCGGCGGCGCACAGAATAAGCGCCTCGTCCATGGGCAGCGCTGCCCATCCGTAGCGGCATATGCCGCGTTTATCGCCGAGGGCGCGGGCAAACGCCTCGCCCAGGGCAATGCCGCAGTCCTCCACGGTGTGATGGCAGTCCACCTGCAGGTCGCCCGCGCATTTCAGTTTAAGCCCGAAGCCGCCGTGGCGGGCGAACTGTTCGAGCATGTGGTCAAAAAAGCCGCAGCCGGTGGACACCTCGTAGCCGCCGCCCTCGAGACAGAGCGAGAGCGATATGTCCGTCTCCGCCGTTTTGCGCCTGATCTCAGCCGTTCTCATTATTTACCTCCGCAAGTATGCGCCCGGCAAGCGCCAGGAATACGTCCGTCTGCGCGCGGGTACCCACGGTGACGCGGATGAATTCCTCTATCCTGCCGCCGAAGTGCCGAACAAGCACCCCGCCCGCTTTCAGCCGTTCGTAAAGCGCCCCGCCTCCTATTTCAGGATGCCTTGCAAGCAAAAAATTCGCGCGCGAAGGGAGCACTTCAAAGCCCATATTTTTCAGCTTGGTTGCGGTATATTCCCGCACCGATGCTATATTTTTGGTGCACTCTGCAAAGTATCCCGGCTCTGCAAGGCTCTTTTGCGCCGCCGCCATTGTCATCCTGTTGACGTTGTAGGGGTTCAGGCTGCAGCGCACCGCCTCGATTTCGGCGGTGAGCTCTTCGCACGCAAAGCTGAAGCCAAGCCTTGCGCCCGCCAGCGAGCGCGACTTCGACATGGTCTGCACCACGATGAGGTTGTCGTACTTCTTTACGAGCGGCGCGCACGACTGCCCGCCGAAATCTATATACGCCTCATCTATTATAACAAGTCTGCCGGCATTTTGCAATACCAGTTCTTCGATTTGTTCCGCGGTCAAATAAATACCCGTCTGAGCGTTGGGGTTTGCCAGCACCACGGGCGAAGTTATCGCGGCATAATCGGCTGTGTTCACCGTAAAATCGCCACAGAGCGGCACCGTTTTGTAAGCTATGCCCATCAGCGAGCACAGCACGGGGTAAAAGCCGTAGGTCACGTCGGGGAAGGCGGCGCCCCTGCCCTGCAAAAAGGCGGCAAAGATGTGGGCGAGGTTTTCGTCGGAGCCGTTGCCGAGGCTCACGTTGCGCTCGCCGAGGCCGTAGAGCGCGCCCAGCGCGCGTTTGAGCGGCAGACCGTCGGGATCGGAATAGAGGTTGAGCACGCCCGCCTGGGCGCGCACCGCCTCCTCCACACCCGGCGCGGGCGGGAAGGGGCTTTCGTTGGTGTTGAGTTTTATATAACTTTTATCCTGCGGCTGTTCGCCGGGCACATACGGCTTGAGCCCTTCAAGGCAGCCGCAAAGAAACCTGCTCATATAAATTACCCCGGCACTATGCCTTATTCAACCTTACTTTTACCGAGTTTGCGTGGCCGCAGAGCCCCTCGCTTTCGGCAAATTTTATAACATCTTCGGCCGCGCTTTCCAGCCCGCCCCGCGTGTAGCAGATGTAGGACGAGCGCTTTACGAAGTTATCCACCGAAAGCGGAGAGGAAAAGCGGGCGGAGCCGCCCGTGGGCAGCGTGTGGTTGGGCCCTGCGTAGTAATCGCCGAGCGCTTCGGGCGTATATCTGCCAAGGAATATCGAACCGGCGTTTTTAATCTCGGGCAGCAGCGAAACGGGGTCGTCCACGCACACTTCGAGGTGCTCGGGCGCGATCTCGTTGGATATCTCCACCGCCTTTTCAATGCTCTCGCACACAATTATCTTGCCGTTGTTTTCTATGGAGGCTCGCGCTATCTCCTCGCGCTCCATGCCGCAAAGCTGCCTTTCAACCTCCGCCTGCACGGCTTCTGCCAGCCGTTCGCTGTCGGTCACGAGCACCGCCGAAGCCAGCTTGTCGTGTTCGGCCTGCGACAGCAGGTCTGCGGCGACAAACACGGGATCGGACTTGCCGTCGGCGATCACCAGTATCTCCGAAGGCCCTGCAATCATGTCTATATTTACAGTGCCGTAGACCAGCTTTTTTGCAAGCGCGACGTAGATGTTGCCGGGGCCGACTATCACGTCGGCGCGGGGGACGGTCTGCGTGCCGTAGGCGAGCGCCGCTATCGCCTGGGCGCCGCCCGTCTTGAACACCCTGTCTGCACCCGCAACCTTTGCGGCATACAGAATTTCCGGCTTTACTTTGCCGTCCGCCTTGACGGGCGTTACCATTATCACCTGCCCCACGCCCGCTATCTTTGCGGGGATTATGTCCATGAGCACGGTGGAAGGGTAGCTTGCCGTGCCGCCGGGCACGTACACCCCCGCCACGGAAAGCGGCGTGTACTTCTGGCCGAGCAGGACGCCGTCCTTCCTTACTTCGAACCCCTCCCTTACCTGGCGGGAGTGGAATGCGGCAATATTTTCGGCCGAGGTGCGCACGACGCGCTTGTAGTCCTCTGAAAGGGCGCCCTCGGCGGCGGCAAATTCCTCCTCAGTGACTTCGAGCGAGTCAAGCTCCGCGCCGTCGAACTTTTTGCCGTACTCTTTGAGCGCCTCGTCGCCGCGCGCCCTTACGTCGGCAAGTATGCCCTTTACCACCTCTTCGTACTCGCCGTAGTCGTCTATCTCCCTCGAAAGTATGTCGGAAACGGCGTAGTCCCTGAAAATTTTAATCACGGGGAACCTCCTTTTTCAGCCTTGAAACGCAGGCGGCGATCTCTTCGCCCTTGAACTTGTAGCGCGCCTTGTTGGCGATAAGCCGGGCGCTTATGGGAAAGATCTCCTCTATAACGCTCATGTCGTTCTCTTTGAGCGTGGTGCCCGTCTCCACTATGTCGACGATGACGTCCGAAAGCCCTAAAATGGGCGCAAGCTCTATCGAGCCGTACAGCTTTATCACCTCGATGTCGCGGTTGCGCGCCGAAAAATAGCGCTCTGCGATGCGCGGGAACTTTGTCGCCACGCGAAGCGGCCTTGAAAAATCTTCGCGGAAGCCGTTGACCGAGGCGACGCACATGCGGCACCTGCCCACGTTGAGGTCTAGCAGCTCGTATACGTCGGCCCCGCTCTCGTCTATCGTGTCCTTGCCGGCGACTCCTATGTCCGCCACGCCGTGCTCCACATATACGGTGACGTCCGACGGCTTCACCCAGAAATAGCTCACTCCGCTGTTTTCGTCGGTGAAAACCAGCTTGCGCGAGCCTTCCAACAGCTCCTTGCAAGAGTAGCCGGCGCGCTCCAACATCTTATAAACCTTTTCGCCGAGCCTGCCCTTCGGCAATGCCACATTAAGCATAGTTTTATTACCTTAAATTTAATATTTTATCAAGTTTTAACAATTTTTATTTGCGATTTATATAGTATTTGAAAAGTTTACATTGCAATCAAAACTTTATCACGCGCTTGAAGCGCAGGTTTTCGGGTACCCTTGCGGCTGCAAACACGCTCTCCCCGGCCCCGCGCAGGCGGCAAACAAAACTCAGCACATCCTCCGGCGCCGCTTCAGGGGCATAGAGCACGAGCACATCGGCGTCGAACTGTTTTTTGCTGCCGAGGTAGAAGTCGAGCTCGTCGGGATAGAGGGCAAAGCCGATGCCGCCGCGGCCCGCGCCGAACTTTTTTACGAGGTTGTCGTACCTGCCGCCGGAGAGCACCGCGCGCGGGTAGCTTGCCACATAGCCCTGGAACACCACGCCGTTGTAATAGGCGGCGTCGTTTACGAGCGAAAAGTCGGCCTGCACCCTTACGCCGGCGCCCTCGAGGGCGCGCAGCGCACGCTCAAGCTCGCGGCAGACGCCGCCGCAGCCGAACAGATCGTTCAGAAGCGCAAGTTTTTCGCCGTTGCCGCCCGTGCAGCCGAAAAGCGGCGCAAGTTTTTCCTCGGCGCCCTCCATTCCGCAGGCGCGGCAGGCGGCGGGCAGGTCGTGCAGGTTGCGGGCCCGGATACAGCGCAACACCGCCCCGGGCAATACCTCCCTGCCGAACGCGCGCGCCATAGCGCTCAGCGCCCCCATGTGCGAGACGTCCATGGCACAGTCGTCGCCTATCGCCTTAAGGCTTTCGGCCGCAAGCGACAGCACTTCCAGCTCGGCATATCCGTCCGCATCGCCCACGCACTCCAGCCCTATCTGGTTTATTTCGCGGAACTGTCCGTCGGAACCGGGGCGGTAGACGCTCTCGCGGTAGTACGCCTTTTTCAGGCCGTCCTCGCCCGCGCAGTTCTTTACTATGGAGAGTGTGACGTCCGGCTTGAGCGCGAGCAGCCTGCCGTCGCGCGAACCGAAAGTTATCACGTCACGGCTGCGCAGAAAGTTGAGGTTATCGGCATACAGCGAATATTCCTCGAACCGCCTCATCCTGAACGGCGAATAACCGAAGCCTTCGTACAGCCCTTTGAGCTCGAGGTACAGCCGCTCTTCGGCGGAGAGATCGGGTTTACTTTCCATCTTCTTCCTCCCCGTACTTGCCCAGTATCTCGCGGTAGCCGCCGCTGCCGTGCCTTAAACAGCGCGACACGCGCGAGAGCGTGGCCGAAGAGATATCGGTAAGTTCGATTATCTTGTTGTAGGTGTACCCTTTGAGCAGCAGTTTTGCGCACAGCAACCGCTGCGAAAGCTGCTCCACCTCGGTATACGTGCACAAATCTTCGAGCAGTTTTTCAAAGTCGCCGGCGTCCGTTATGCGGGCAAACAGCCCGTAAAGCTCGTTTTGAGCCTGCTCCATTTCAGTCCTTTCCATAAATTTCCCTTTACGCGCGGCAGGGGCCGCAGTTAGTTACGTAATCATTTTACTTTATTGCTTTAATTTTGTAAAGTGTTTTTGAGAGATAATTTGCGCCGCGGCGGCAATTTTGCGATATCGGGGGTTGACAGCGGTGCGCAAAAGCTATAAAATATGTATGGTAAAATAAGAAAGAAGGCGGAATTATGTCGGACAGACTTTACATTGTAGTGCCCTGCTACAACGAAGAGCAGGTGCTGCCCGCGACGGCGGAGCGGCTGAAAGAAAAGATGACCGCCCTGATAGGCGCGGGCACGATAGCCAAAGACAGCAGAGTGCTGTTCGTGGACGACGGCAGCAGAGACGGGACGTGGAGCATAATCGCGGGGCTGAACGCCGCAGACGGGCTGTTCGAGGGCGTAAAACTTTCGCGCAACCGCGGGCATCAGAGCGCGCTGCTTGCGGGCATGTACACCGCCACAGAGCGCGCCGACATGATAATTTCGATGGACGCCGACCTGCAGGACGACATAGGCGCCGTGGACGAGATGCTTGACTATTACTATCAGGGCAACGACGTGGTCTACGGAGTGCGTTCGCGCAGGGACAAGGACAGCTTTTTCAAGCGTACCACCGCCGAGGGCTTTTACAAGGTAATGCAGGCGCTGGGCGTGGATGTGGTGTTCAACCACGCCGACTACCGCCTTATGTCGAAGCGCGCCGTCGAGGGGCTTAAGCAGTTCAGAGAGGTCAACCTGTTCCTGCGCGGGATCGTGCCCATGGTGGGGTATAAGTCGGAAAAGGTGTACTATCAGCGCGGCGAAAGACTGGCGGGCGAGAGCAAGTACCCCCTCAAAAAGATGATATCCTTCGCCGTAGACGGCATCACTTCGTTTTCGGTGAAGCCGCTGAACTTCATATTCACCGCGGCGGCAATACTCATCGCGCTCGGGCTTGCGGGGCTGGCAGTCACGATAACGCTCACCGCGCTGAACATAATACCGTTCTGGGGAATAATACTTTCGGCGATGGCGCTGTTCACGGGCATAGCGTGCGGCTGTCTCGGCATCGTGGGACTGTACGTGGGCAAGGGCTATATGGAAGTCAAGCACCGCCCGCCCTATATAATAGAAGAGCACCTTTCGGGCAGGGACGACAGCAACGGCTGAACGGCCCGAAATGTAAAAGTGCGCCGCGCGGCAA
>DVIK01000024.1 GCA_018711385.1 Candidatus Coproplasma avistercoris | reverse complement strand
CGTGCGCGCCGACGGGGTTGAAGTAGCGCAGCAGCACCACCGTCCACTCGCCGTCAGCCTTGTACACGTCCTGCAGCATTATCTCCTGGAAGTACTTGCTCGTGCCGTAGGGGTTGGTAGTTCCGCCCGTGCGGCAGCTCTCGTCCAGCGGAAGGCGCTCCGGAGTGCCGTACACCGTGGCAGAGGACGAAAAGATTATCTTCTTGCAGCCGTGATCGCGCATCGCCTCGAGCAGCACCAGCGTGCCGCAGAGGTTGTTGTCGTAGTATTCTATGGGCTTTACGCAGCTTTCGCCTACGGCTTTGAGGCCCGCAAAGTGTATCACGCAGTCGATGTCGTTTTCGCCGAAGATCCTGTCGAGCGCGGCGCGGTCGCGCACGTCGGCGTTATAGAACTTCACCTTTTTGCCGGTGATCTTTTCGACGCGCTTAAGGCTCTCCTCGCTGGAGTTGCACAGGTTGTCCGCGACCACCACGCCGTAGCCGCCCGTGAGCAGCTCGACGGCGGTGTGACTGCCTATATAGCCCGCCCCGCCCGTAACAAGTATATTTTTCAAAAAAACCTCCTTTGCCGCGCGAACCCGCGCGGCCTGCACTACAATTATACGTTATCGCGCGCGCGATGTCAATAGCAAACCGTGTCAGCACAGCAGCATTGCGTGTCATATCTATTCCACGGTGACGCTCTTTGCAAGGTTGCGGGGCTTGTCGGGGTCCCTTCCGAGTATGACAGCCGTGCGGTAGGCGATGAGCTGCAGAGGTATGGCGGAAATTATCGCGGGAAAGAGTGCGCTGCGCGGCACGGTGATGAAAAACTCCGCACGTTCGCGCAGGCCCTCGGGCTCGCATCCCTCGGCGCAGACGACCGCCGCCCTGCCGCCGCGGGCACACACCTGTTCCACGGCGGAGGCAGTTTTTTCGGCAAGCGCCGGGTCGGTGATGACCGCCACGGTGAGCGTGCCGCCGTCGATGAGCGCGATGGGCCCGTGCTTGAGCTCGCCCGCGGGGAAGCCCTCGCCGGGGACGTAAGAGACCTCTTTGAGCTTTAAGCTGCCCTCGAGCGCGGCGGGATAGTCCGCGCCCCTGCCTATGAAATACACCGCAGAGGCCGATGCGCACGCCCGCGCCACGTCTTCCACGGCGCAGTGCGAAATAGCTCCCGCGCACATGCCCTCCGCCTCCCCGAGGGCGCGCTTCGCCTGCCTGTAATGCCTGCCGCCGGCAAGCGCGGAGAACATCAGCCCGAGCGCCGCGCACTGGCCGCAGTAACTCTTGGTGGCCGCCACGCAGATCTCGGCGCCGGCGCGCACGGGCACCACTATGTCCGCCACCGACGTCAGGGCGGAATAGGGCACGTTTGTGACCGCCGCCACAAGGGCGCCCGCAGCCTTTGCGGTGCGGGCCGCCTCAACCGTGTCTGCCGTCTCCCCGCTCTGGCTGACCGCCGCGAACAGCGTGCCCGCAAGACTGCCCCTGCGCCTGTAGCGGTATTCGCCCGCAGTCTCCGCGCGTACGGGCACTCCGATAAGCTCCTCGCCCGCATACGCCGCGGCAAGCGCGGCGTGATAAGCCGTGCCGCACCCGCACAGCATCACCTGCGAAAATTTTTTGCGCCTCAGCTTTGCGAATGCCCGAGCGCACCCTTCGGTTTCGAACGCGGCGGCCGTCTGTCTTATGGCGGCGGGGATCTCGTTTATCTCCTTTATCATGTAGTGCGGAAAGCCCGCAGTCCCGCCCGAACGCGCCTGCGGAGGCAGCGGCGAAAAGGTGAGGCTTGCGGCATTGCCTTCAAAGTCGCAGAAGGTGAAGCCGCCTTCGCACGCAAAGGCTATCTGCCCGTCTTTGAGCACCGCCACGCGCGCGGCTATGCCGGAGAGCGCCGGCATGTCGCTGGCGGCAAAACACCCGTTGCCGCAGCCCACTATGACGGGGTTGCGGTATTTAACCGCCACGAACCCTTCGAAATCCTCGTGCAGGATGCACAGCGCGAACGCGCCCTTCAGCCTGGCGACGGTGCGCAGCACCGCTTCTTTGAGGTCGCCGCGGTAGTATTTTGCCAGGAGGTGCACGACCACCTCGCTGTCCGTCTGCGAGATGAACTCGTCGCCTTCGGCGATGAGCTCTTCCTTCAACACGGCATAGTTCTCTATGATGCCGTTATGTACCACCGAAAAGCCGCCGCGGCAGTGCGGATGGGCGTTTTCGTCCGAAGGCCTGCCGTGGGTGGCCCAGCGCGTATGGCCTATGCCCGCGCTCCCGCCCAGCCTGCGCGCGCACTCTATCGCGCTCACCCTGCCCGCACGCTTCACCGTTACGATCTCGCCGCCGCGTTTCACCGAAATGCCCGCAGAGTCATAGCCGCGGTATTCCAGGTCGCACAGCCCCTTATAGAGTATCTCGGATGCGCGCCTTACGCCGGCGCAAGCGATTATTCCGCACATATTTCCCCGCTACACCCCTGAATATCGCCTATATAACGCGCTATTTCCGCAACGCAGCGCTCGCAGCCGCGCAGTTCCTTCCCCTCCGCCATTATGCGTATGGCGCGCTCGGTGCCGGAGGGGCGCACGTTCACCCGCGCGCAGCCGCAGCTGCGGGCAGTCTGTTCGGCAAAGTCCGCAAGCCCGCGCTTAAACGGCAGCGCCCTGTCGCGCACGGGAACGGAGAGTTCGGTCTGCGCCATGGGCGTGAACCCGCCGAGCAGAGCTGACAGCGACACCCCCCTTTCGGCGGCCGCCTCGAGCACCTTTATGGCCGTGACAAGCCCGTCGCCCGAGGCGCCGTATTTGGAAATTATTATATGGCCCGACTTTTCGCCGCCGAGCGCCGCGCCCGAGGCCGCCATCTGCGCATACACGAACCTGTCGCCCACATCGGTGCGCCGCATAGCTATCCCGCGCAGCGCAAGGCTCTCCTCCAGCCCCGAATTGCTCATTACGGTGGCTACTATGCCCGAACCGTTCAGCTCGCCCAGTGCCTTTAAGCGGCAGGCGAGGATATACATCAACCCGTCGCCGTCCACAACGTTGCCGCACTCGTCGGCGGCGATGCACCTGTCGGCGTCGCCGTCGAAGGCAAAGCCGCAGTCCAGCCCCCGCTCCCTGACGAGCGCGCACAGCCGACCGGGGCGGGTGGAACCGCTCTCGTTGATGTTGAGCCCGTCGGGGGTGCAGCCGATGACGTACGTCCTCGCGCCGAGCGCGTCGAACACGGGCTTTGCTATCTGCCAGGCGCTGCCGTTGGCGCAGTCCAGCCCCACCTTGTAGCCCTTGAACGAACAGGCCGAAAGGGAGATAAGATGACCTATGTACCTGTTGCGCCCGCACACATAGTCGAACGAAGCGCCTATGTCGCGCCCGCTTGCCCGCGGAAAAGCCCCGCCGGAGCCGTCGAGGTAATCTTCCAGCTCGGCAACGACGCCGTCGTCCAGCTTTTCCCCGCCGGGGCCGATGAGCTTGATGCCGTTGTCGGCAAATGCGTTGTGGCTGGCGGAGATCATTATGCCGCAGTCGAACCCGTCGGTGCGCGTTATGTAGGAAACCGAAGGCGTGGTGGTCACATGCATTATGTAGGCATCCGCGCCCGAGGCGGTCAGCCCCGCCACCAGCGAACATTCGAGCATATACGAGGAGCGGCGGGTATCCTTGCCGATCACCACCCTGCACTTTTTGCCCGAGGCGCGCGAAAACCTGCCGCCCAAAAACCTACCCACGGCGTAGGCGTGTTCAGCCGTAAGTCCTTCCCCCGCCCTTCCGCGGAAACCGTCAGTCCCGAAGTACCTGCCCGTCTGCATACCTCCCCTCCGCGCCGTGCGGTCTGATCTTTTCCCGACATCTGCCTATGCAGAAATCGCCGCTTTCAAGGTCGCGCGTGACTGTTGTGCCGGCAGCTATGTACGCCCCTTCCCCCAGACTTACGGGCGCGACTATGTTGCAGTTGCAGCCGATAAAACACCCGTCGCCCACCACGCTCCGCGACTTCTTTGCGCCGTCGTAGTTGGCGAACACCGCCCCGCAGCCCACGTTCACCCTGCTGCCCAGCGCGGCGTCGCCTATGTAGCTTAAATGCGCCGCCTTGCAGCCCTCGCCCAGCGTGGCGTTCTTTATCTCCACGAAGTCGCCCACGCGGCAGTTTTTGCCCACCGCCGCGCCTGCGCGCAGGCAGGCATACGGCCCAACGGTGCTGCCCTCGCCCACGCGCGCGCCCTGCAGGCTGCTTGCGCGCACCACCGCCCCGCGGCCGACGAAACTGTCCGATATGTGGCAGAACGGCAGCACGGCGCACCCTTCGCACAGCACGCTTTTCCCCGTGACCACGCACGGGCCGAACAGCCTTGCACCCCGCCATACGGTAACGCTCTTTTCCACGAACACGTCGCCGCACACCTCGGCGCCCAGCCTTTTCAGCGCGCGCCGCGAATAGCCGGCGCGCCTTTTTGCAAAAACAGATCTCATGTGTACTTACAGCATATGCCGCAGCCGCCCAAATATTTCATGTCGCGGAAAAGTAAAATGCGGCGGGCATGCCCGCCGCATCTCTTCGCGTACGCAAAAGCTGCGCTCAATCCGTATGGTATTGCTTTCTGAGTTTTCGTACCTGTTCGTCAGTTACTTCCATGCCCTGCGCGCTGCCGGTGTATTCGTTGGCGCTCACCACATCGTCGCACGGCACGGGTTTTTCCGATCTCTTCATGCACTCAGTTTGCGCGCCCGCCGCAAAATTATGCCGGCGGGCATATAATAGACAATAAAATACTGTTCCGCACGGTTTTTTGCGTCCGTCGCAACCATAGCGATATTTGCGCCGGATGCGGCATAGTATGCGCTCTTTTTGCCGTTTGCCGCTGAATTTTTATAAATTAAATGAATATTTATACATTTATGCACGGAGCACCCCGTTGCATTGACTTTGCGCGCGCGCAATGCTAAGATATATATGTACGCATTACATTCAAGAGGTAGTTGATGAAGGCAATAAATCTTGGCAGCGCGAACGTGCTTTCCACTGTGCTGAAACTAATAATACCAGCCACCATAGCGCAGTTCATCAACGTGCTCTATTCGATAGTCGACCGCATGTATGTGGGAAACATCGGCGGCGTGATGGTAATAAACGGCGCGGAGGAAAAGATAGGCGAGATAGCGCTTGCCGCTGTGGGCGTCTGCTCGCCCATAACGATCATAATCTCCTCGTTCGCGTTCCTCGTAGGCACGGGCGGCGCGCCGCTGTTCGCGATGGCGCTGGGCGAGGGCAGGGAAGACAACGCAAAAAAGATACTCTCCAACGCGGCCGTCTCTCTCGCCTTTATCTCGTTAGTGGTTGCGGCGCTGTTCATCGCGCTGCACAAGCCCCTTTTATATGCCTTCGGCGCAAGCGACAATACTTATGAATTTGCGCGGCAGTACCTGATGATCTATGCCGCGGGCGCGATATTCTCCATTCCGGGAACGGGTCTCAACCAATACATCACCGCGCAGGGATATTCGGGTATAGCCATGATCTCCACGGTGATAGGCGCGGCGGCAAACATCGCGCTCGACCCGCTGTTCATATATGTGTTCGGGCTGAACGTTGCGGGCGCGGCGACAGCCACCATAATTTCGCAGCTGCTCACATTCATATTCGTAGTCACATTCCTGCGACTGAAGAGCACCAAGATACGTTTAAGCCTTTGCAGACCCGAACTGCGCATAATAGGCAACATCGCAAAGCTTGGCGTTTCGCCGTTCATAATCATGGCGTCGGACGGGCTCATCATAATAATCCAGAACGCCGTGCTCCAGCGCATGGGCGGCCCCGCCGAGGGCGACATGTGGATAACCGTGGCCACCGTGGTGCAGGCGTTCTTTTCGCTGGTGTCCACCCCGCTTCTGGGCATATCCGAAGGTTCGCAGCCCGTCCTGAGCTACGCCTACGGGGCAAAAAACGAAAAGCTTATAAAGCGCGCCGAGGTGCGCATACTCATCTCGTGCCTGGTGTTCACCACAGCTATGACGGTGATTTCGATATTCTGCGCGCAGCCGTTTGCCGGGCTGTTCATTCCCGAAAATCCCGCGGTGGCGGAAAAGGCCGTGTGGGGCATACGCATATTCATGATAGGCGCAATACCCATGTCCTTCCAGTACGCCTTCGTGGACTGTTTCACCGCGCTCGGCCAGCCTAAATACGCGATCACGCTGTCGCTTATAAGGAAGGTGGTGTTCTTTATGGGCAGCATAATAGTGCTCCCCATGATATGGGGAGCAGAGGCGGTATTCTATGCCGAACCCGTTGCCGACATAGCCGGCGCCGTGCTTTCGAGCGCGGTGTTCCTGATAGTCTTCCCCAAGGTGATAAGGCGCAGGATGAGCGGCGAGGACTGTCTGAAAAAGCGTCCGTTTGCCCACCGCAGGAGCGGAAGCGGCAACGGCGCCGAATAAGGCATATCCACGTATGAACTGAATAAACGCAAAATAAAAGTCCCGCTGACGCGGGACTTTTTCGATTGCCGTTTTTCAGTATTTGGGTCGGGGAGCGTAGGTAGTGTGCAGCAACTCGTGCGCCCTGTGGCTGTTTGGCTCGCCGAAGAAATCTTCGTAGAGCTTTTTGACCGCGGGCGGCTCGTCGGACACGCGGTACCTGTTCGCGCTGTCGGAATCGTACAGCGCCGAGGCGCGCAGCGTTTTAAGATCCATGTTGTTGCGCACCTCGTCGTGGATGTAGGGCTGTCCGCCGCCGTTTATGCAGCCGCCGGGGCACGCCATTACCTCTACGAAAGCATAATTCTTCGCACCGCTCTTTATGTCCTGCATGACCTTGCGCGCGTTGCCCAGTCCGCTTGCTACCGCAACGTTTACAGTCACGCCGCCCAGGGTATATGTGGCCTCCTTTATGCCGTTTGTGCCGCGGACCTCTTCGAACACTATGGGCTCGTCCTCGTCGCCGAGGGCGCGCGCGGCAAGCCTTAACGCCGCCTCCGTCACGCCGCCCGTTGCGCCGAATATCGCGCCGCCGCCGGAGGCCGCGCCGAAGGGATCGTCGAACTCGCTCTCGGGCAGGTTGGCGAAGTCGAGCCCGGCCTCCCTTATCATCTTGGCGAGTTCGCGCGTGGTGAGCGCTGCGTCGGTGTAGTGCCCCAGCTCGTCGCGCGTGAGCTCGAACTTCTTGGCTGTGCAGGGTATCACCGAGACTACGTACAGGTCTTCGGGGGCGATGCCCTCCTTCATGCAGTAGTAGGTTTTGAGCACCGCGCTGAACATCTCCTGCGGGGATTTGCAGGTGGAGAGGTTGGGTATGAATTCGGGATAGTAGTGCTCCACGAACTTCACCCACGCGGGGCAGCAGCTGGTGAACATGGGCGTGGTGCCGCCGCTCTTTATTCTTGAAATAAGCTCCGTGGCCTCCTCCATTATGGTGAGGTCGGCGGTGACGTCCATGTTGAAGCACTTCACGTCGCCGAGCTGCTTTATGGCGGTGACCATCTTGCCCTCGACGTTTGTGCCCACGGGCAGGCCGAACGCCTCGCCGAGGGTGGCGCGCACCGAGGGCGCGGTGAAGAACACCACCTTCTTTTTATCGTCGACTATCGCGCCCCATATGTCCGCCACGGCAGACTTTTCATATAGCGCGCCCACGGGGCAGGCGACTATGCACTGGCCGCAGTTCACGCATGGCGTAAACGCCAGCGAAACGTCGTAAGGGGAGCCGATAGTTTTGGCATATCCGCGGTTCTTCGGGCCTATGGCGCCTATCGTCTGGTGCTCGCACGCCGCCACGCAGCGGGTGCAGAGTATGCACTTGGAATTGTCCCTTACCACCGAGGGAGAGATGTCGTCTATCGGCTGGACGTCGTGGTCTGTGCCGTATTCATCCTCCTCGGCGTTGTATTCGAGCGCCAGCTTCTGCAGTTCGCAGTTCATCGAACGCACGCAGGAGAGGCACTTCTTTTTATGTGTGGAGAGTATCAGCTCCACCGTCATCTTTCTGGACTTTCTCACCTTAGGGGTGTTGGTGCGCACCTCCATGCCCTCCGACACGGGGTAGACGCACGCCGCCACCAGGCCGCGCGCGCCCGTCGCCTCGACAAGGCACATGCGGCAGGAGCCCACGCACTGCACGTCCTTTAAGTAGCAAAGGGTGGGTATGCGGATGTTGGCGAGCTTTGCCGCCTGCATTATGGTCGAGCCTTCTGGCACCGACACCGGTATGCCGTTTATTTTCAAGTTAACCATATCAAGCCTCCCCTTACTTCTTGATTATCGCGCCGAACTTGCAGTGAGCTATGCACTGCCCGCACCTTATGCACTTGGCGGTATCTATGATGTGCGGCGACTTCACCGAGCCGGTTATCGCCTGCACGGGGCAGTTGCGCGCACACAGCGTGCAGCCGCGGCACTTGTCGGTGAGTATGTAGTAGTTGAGCAGCGACTTGCACACGCCCGCGGGGCAGCGCTTTTCGTTTATGTGCGCCTCGTACTCTTCGAGGAAGTTGTTCATCGCCGAGAGCACGGGGTTGGGCGCCGACTGGCCGAGCGCGCACAGCGAGGAGGACTGCATGTACTCCGAAAGGTCGCGTATGCGCTGAATGTCCTCCTTTCTGCCCTTGCCCTCGGTTATCCTTGTGAGTATCTCTAAAAGGCGCTTTGTGCCTATGCGGCAGGGGTTGCACTTGCCGCAGCTCTCGTCGGCGGTGAATTCGAGGTAGAACTTGGCTATGTCCACCATGCAGGTATCCTCGTCCATCACTATAAGGCCGCCCGACCCCATCATGGAGCCGATGGCTTTAAGGCTGTCGAAGTCCATGCCGGTATCTATATATTTTGCGGGTATGCACCCGCCCGAGGGGCCGCCCGTCTGCGCCGCCTTGAACGCCTTGCCGTCGGGTATGCCGCCGCCTATATCGTAAATTATAGTGCGCAGCGTGGTGCCCATGGGCACTTCAACCAGGCCTACGTTGTGGTTCTTTCCGCCGAGCGCGAACACCTTGGTACCCTTGCTCTTTTCGGTGCCTATCGAAGAAAACCACTCCGCGCCGTTGAGTATGATGGGCGCGATGTTGGCCCACGTCTCCACATTGTTGAGCACGGTGGGCTTTCCGAACACGCCGCACGTTGCCGAAAACGGGGGGCGGGGACGCGGCTCGCCGCGGAAGCCCTCTATGCTGTGCATGAGCGCCGTCTCCTCGCCGCACACGAACGCGCCCGCGCCTAAACGTATCTCTATATCGAAATCGAAGCCGCTGCCAAGTATGTTGCTGCCGAGCAGCCCGTATCCGCGCGCCTGCCTTATGGCTATCTCCAGCCTTTCAACGGCTATGGGATATTCCGCGCGCACATATATGAAGCCCTGATGCGCGCCCACGGCATAGCCGGCTATCGTCATGGCTTCGAGCACGCAGTGCGGGTCGCCCTCGAGCACGGAGCGGTCCATGAACGCGCCGGGGTCGCCCTCGTCGGCGTT
>DVIK01000023.1 GCA_018711385.1 Candidatus Coproplasma avistercoris | reverse complement strand
CGTAAATGACCGAGGGTTGCCGCAGCGCAACACAGTATTGCGACGGTTATGTGAAGTTTTAGTTGGAAGTGCGGTAGACGTCGATTATCCTCTTATCCCTCTTGATATGGTTGATGAGAAGGTCGAGGTCTGAACGCTTGTTGAGGCGAACGCTTATGTCGACCACCGTCTGCTTGTTTTTGTCGAGCCTGCCCACTATCTGTTGCAGCGAGAGGTGCATTGCAGAGATCTCCGCCGTGACGAAGGCGACTATTCCGTCGCAGTTGTCGGCGACGACGCGCAGCCCCACTATAAATTCCGAGCCGGTCTCCGCCGTCCATTGCGCGGGCTGGATGCGGTCGGGGTCGTAGTCCTTTAAGTTGGGGCAGTCCTTGCGGTGGACTATCACGCCCCTGCCGCGGGAGACGAAGCCCACGATGTCGTCGCCGGGCACGGGGTTGCAGCAGTGCGCAAAGCGCACCATAAGCCCGCCCATGCCGCGGATCGTGACTCCCGATTCAGAAACGTTTCCGCCCTTGTCGGGCAGTACGGGCGCCTTGGGGACTACCTTTTTATAGTAGTCGATGAGCTTGAATATTATCTGATTGACGCTTACTGCGCCGTAGCCCACAGAGGCGAACATCTCCTCCTGAGAGGCAAACACCAGCTTCTGTGAAAGTTTTTCGAACGATTCGGCAGTTAAAAGATCGTTTAAGGAATATCCCCTGCGCCTGGCCTCGGCCTCGAGCATGGCCCTGCCGGTGCGGGCGTTCTCCTCCTTCATCTCGCGCTTGAAGAACTGCCTTATCTTGGCGCGCGCCGAACCGGATTTTACGTATTTGAGCCAGTCCCACGAAGGCCCCTTGCTGTTTGGCGAGGTGAGTATTTCCACCACGTCGCCCGTGTGCAGCACGGAGTTGAGCGGGACTATGCGGGAATTTACCTTTGCGCCCACGCACTTGTTGCCCACCTCGGAATGGATGGCGTAGGCAAAGTCGATGGGCGTGGCTTCGAGCGGGAGCGAGATGACCTTGCCGTGCGGGGTAAACACGAGCAGTTCGGTGGTGTACAGGTCGGTTTTGAGGCTTTCGACGAACTCCTTGGCGCTGCCCGTGCTGCCCTCCCAGTCCATGACGTCGCGTATCCATGCGAGGCGCGCGTCGAAGTTGTTGTCCTGCCCGCCCTTCTGCTCCTTATAGCGCCAGTGCGCGGCGATACCGTATTCCGCCATGTGGTGCATTTCGAAGGTGCGGATCTGTATTTCGAATATCTGCCCGAAGTCGGTGACCACCGTGGTATGCAGCGACTGATACATGTTGCGCTTGGGCATGGCGATGTAGTCCTTTATCCTGCCGGGCACGGGCTTCCACTTCTTGTGGATCTTGCCCAGCACCTCGTAACACTCCTCTGTGGTGTTGACTATGACGCGCACGGCGGAGAGATCGTAGATCTGGTCGAGCGTCTTTCCGGTGTTCTTCATCTTTTTGTAGATGGAGAAAAAGTGCTTGGGCCTGCCGAACACCTCGCCCTTTATGCCGCTCTCTTCGAGCATCTCTTTGAGCTCGGACACGCACGCGTCTATGAACGAACGGCGCTCTTCCAACTTCTGGTGGATATTGGTGACGAGATATTCGTATGCCTTGGGGTCGAGGTATTTGAGGCACAGATCCTCGAGTTCGCACTTCATCTGCGAAATACCCAGGCGGCCGGCAAGCGGAGTGTATATCTCCAGCGTCTCCTTGGCTATCCTCTGCTGACGCTCGTCGGAGAGAAAATTGAGCGAACGCATGTTGTGCAATCTGTCGGCCAGCTTGATTATTATCACGCGGACGTCGTTTGCCATCGCCACGAAGATCTTGCGGAAATTTTCTATGTCCTCCTCTTCGTGCGTCTGGTAATGGATCTTGTCGAGCTTGGTGACGCCGTCGACGAGGGTGTATACCTCGTTGCCGAAGCGGGAGATTATATCGTCCTTCGTGGCGGGAGTGTCCTCGATGACGTCGTGAAGGAAGGCCGCCGCCACTGTGGGCGCGTCCAGCCCGAGGTCGATGAGTATTTCGGCGACGGCGCACGGGTGAGTGAAGTAGGGTTCGCCCGAGGCGCGCTTCTGGTTGGCGTGCATCTGTTCGGCATAGTTGTATGCCGAAAACAGCATCCGCCTGTCATCTTCGGAATAATTTTCGGTTATCTTATCCAAAACGTTCTTCATATTACACCAAACCGGCCTGCGCCCCTCCCGCTACGAGGCGGTAGAGCGCCGAATTGTTGAGATCGGTCTTTACCCCGCGGTAGACCAGGGGCCGCATTCCGAACGACATGAGCCCCAGCTGTTCGAATACCTTGAATGCGAACAGCAGCTCGGAGACCTTGAAAGGGCTCTCTGCCGCGAACGCAGCCTCTTCGGCGGAAGCTCCCTCGAGATTGCCGGCATTCGCCGAGGCCCATGCAAATATTTTCAGCATATGTTCGCGCGAACCGTCTATCCTGCCGAGGGGCGCGCCGCCCTCCGTGTCCGAGCAGACGATGAGCCTGCAGCGCGCGGCGACCGGGAGCGTTACGGCGTGCGGCCTGTCCAGCCACACGACCCTTCTGAACCCCGACAGATCGACGTCCGTCCGCGGGGCGACGAGTATGGTGTTGATCAGATTGCGCGCCGAGAGATTGAAGATATCCACGGGCAGATCTGCCGCCGCGGGGTACTTTTTCAGCGTGTCGTAGTCGGAGGCGATATACAGGGTGCCATAACCGCCGTCGTCCTCTTCCATCAGCCGCTCTATCTGCCGCGCGGGCATGTATTCGGGCCGCACATCCGCCGCGGGCAGGCAGGCGCGCAGCACGGCGTTTGCCGAAATATAGTCGGCGGCATAGCTGCCGCAGTCGGACGAATATATCACGTCGCGCACAAAGCCGCGCACATATTCCCTGCCGCGGAAGCGGGAGACGTTGTATTCGAACACCAGCTTTTTGGGCGCGGGGCAGCTGAGCAGTTCAAAATATTTTGCGCCGCCGAAGAACATCATCTCCACCCCGCCGCACCTGAACGTGAGGTGCGTGGACTGAGGTTTAAGCCTGCGCGGGGAGCACGCGCCGACCTCGGTGCAGAACAGCGGGCGCTTGTTGCCTACGCCGTACGGTTCAAAACTTTCAAGTTCCCTTGCAACGCGGGCAAAGTCCTCGCCGGTGGCCTCGTTCACGTGCAGCGTGGGTATAAAATCTTCGGCGGTATAGGTACGCTCCATGTAGTCGTTGAGCGCGCCTTCGAGCAGGGAAAAGTTCTCTTCGGCGACGTTGACGCCCGCAGCCTGGGAATGGCCGCCGAATTCGCTTATAAATTCCGAGCACGCTTTGAGCGCCTCGTATATGTTCACGCCCTCTATGCTGCGGGCGCTGCCCTTGAGCTTGCCTTCGTTGTTTACGAACAGTATCACCGGCCTGCCGTACTCCTCCGCAAGCCTGGCGGCCACTATGCCCACGAAGCCGGAATTCCAGCTATCGTCCCACAGCATTATTATCCTGCCGTATGCCCCGCCCGAGGCGAGCTTGGCTTTTGCCTGGCCGTACAGTTCGTCGCAGCGCAGCTGGCGCTCCTGATTGTAGGCGGTAAGGCGTGCCGAAAGTTCGAACACCGACTTTTCGTCAGTTTCGGCAAACAGCGCAAGCGCCGAGGCGGCGTCGCCCATCCTGCCCGCAGCGTTTACCTTGGGCGCTATCGTGAAGGCGAGAGTGTGCGCCGTGGCTGCCTCCTGCGAGCGCGTGAGGAAGTTTGAAAAGCACTTGCGGGGCGAGCCGTTGATGAGCTTCAGTCCCTCCGCCACAATGTCGCGGTTTTCGCCCGTGAGCGGAACGCTGTCGGCAACGGTTGCGAGGGCTGCGAAATCGAGATACGCATAGGCCGCCTTGCCCATGAGCGCGCACGCCACTTTGAACGCCACACCCGCGCCGCAGAGATTGTCGTAGGGGTAGCCGTCCTGAAATTTGGGGTTGATGCAGATGCAGTCGGGGAGGCGTTCGGGCAGTTCGTGATGGTCGGTGACTATCACCTCGCACCCGCTCTCTTTGAGGTATTCCACCTCTTCGGCGTTGGATATGCCGCAGTCTACCGTAATCACGAGCTGAGGCAGGTAGTCCTCGAATATGCATTCGAGCGAGCTTACCGTGACGCCGTAGCCGTTGCAGCGTTCGGGCACGAATACCCGCACGTTGACGCCGAAATCCCTGAGCGCACGGCTCATTATCGTTGCGGCGCAAACGCCGTCGGCATCGTAGTCGCCGTAGACGAGCACATCCCACTCCTCGTCCCTGGCGCGGGTTATGAGTTCCGCAGCCTCCTGCATTCCGCTCATCTTGAACGGCGAGATGAAGTGCGATTGCGACGGGTGCATGAACGCCTGCACCTTTTCGGGCGTGTCGACGCCCCTGCCGTAGAGCACGGACGCGGCGGTGTATGTGAGGCCGCATCCCCTTGCAAGTTCTATTATCTTTCGTTTCTGTTCGTCGCTAAATTCAAATTCCGGTAAAATTCTCTTCATTTCATTATTGACCGCCGCCGCTGAAAATATCGCACGCGGACGGTATACGAGTGCATTATATAGTTATATTATACAGCATGGCGGCAAAAAAAACAAATAAATAAGGGCGGGGAAATCCCCGCCCTTTACCGAAGCGATATTTATTCGGCAGACTTTGCCGATTTTTTTGCGCCCACGTACTTTATCTGCTTTTCGGCAGCGCGCCTGTCTGCGCCGGCCTTGAGCCTTGAATATACCGAAGGCGTGAAGAACATGGTGCCGTACCACGAGGCGAGCACGCCGAGCAGCGCGCATACGCAGGGCATGAACAGGCCGAATACCGTGCCGCCCGCTATCGCCGTGAAGACGAGCATTATCAGCACTGCCGCAAACACGATGGCGTTTACGAGCGTTACAAGGGGGAACGCCGAACGCGAAGCGCCGTCGACCTGATCGAACGAGGACATCTCCTTGTATTCGTCGGTGCGGAAGAGCTTGCGCATTCTGTCGAACAGCATAGCGCAGCCGATCATCGTCACCAGCACGACGAACGCGGAAACGGCGATTATCGCGGGGGTGACCTGCACGCGCGTTATGGCGAGCAACGCATAGAACAGCGCAAGGTTGTGCACGTCGGCAATGAATGCCGCGGCAGCCATCGTGAGCTTATACCTTATGAGGAAATAGAGGAACTGGAACACCACCGCGACCGACACGCCTATGGCGGCGTAGGTTATGTCTACGGAGGCGTTGCGCTCGGCTGCAAGTTCGGTGTATGCCTGCGCGTAGCCGGTGAAATTACTGCCTATGCCCACCGCCGCGTCGATAGTTTCGGCGGCAGTTACTATGGCGTCGGAATCCTGCGAGGAGGCGAACCTGTATTCTATCCTGCTGTTGGTGGATTCGCCGGCCGTAACAAACGTGTAATAGGCTATGCCGTTATCGGCGAACGCGTCTTCGGCAATTTCCCTTACCTGTTCTTCCTTTATGTCGTAAGTGGAATACTTGACCTCTATGCTGCGGTAGCCCGCATAGTCGCCGCCCCAGTTGAAGAAGGCGCCCGCGGTGAAATGCATCACGAGACCGAGTATGAGTCCGACTGCGATGACCGCCGCAGAGATTATTATATAGAGGTGCATCCCGGAGGAAAATCTTAACTTATTCATAGTCGTCGAACGCCTCCCTGCTGAATCCGCAGAATTTATATTTATCGCGCGCGGGCGACATGGTCGCATACCACATGAACCGCGTGAACCAGTGCAGAATATAGGAAGCAAGCGTGCCTATGAGCAGGATCATGCCGCATCCGGACAGGGCGCCGCGGCACACCAGCGTGAGCAGAACGGACACCACGAGCAACACGATGTGCAGGTCGAGTATGCCGGAGAAGGTCTTTTTGTAGCCCGTCTTTACAGAAGCCTGGAGCGTTCTGCCCGCGTCGCTCTCCCTGCGGATCTGTTCAAACGACCAGAAATTGCAGCCGGTGAAGAGCGCGAGAGTAAGCATAGCGGTAAACACGCCCGCCACGGTGAGCGTTATGCCGACGAGATATACGACGGCTATCATTATGCCCGAGAAGAGCACTGCCATGAGCGAGAAAGTGAGGCCGAGCAGACGGTAGCGCGCTACGGAGAACGCTATTACCGCCGCGAGCACGACGAGCGCTGCGACCGCAAGGAAGAGCGCGGTGTTTTCGCCGCCCGCCGCGGTGGCGTTAACCACCTCGTCATATTCATATACAAAACTGAGCGTATCGCCCGAGGCAGCGGAGTTGAGCAGCGCGGCGTAGTTGCGCGCCGTAGCCTCGTCGCCGACGGAGATATCGAAACTTGCGGAAGTTATGGCGCTTTCGCAGGTGAGGCTGATCACCTCGCTCTCGCCCACATAGAAGCGGATCGTCTGGTCGGAACTCTGGTTGGTATCGGCTATGGCTGCGGAGGCCTCGCTTATCACGTCTCTGCCTTCGGAGGTGAGCGTTATCCTTATGCCGTAGACGCCGCCCATAGCAAAATATTTTACGCTTTTAAACACGTCCCCGGCTTCGAGGCTGGTGCCCAGGATGTTGTAGGTCACCTGGCCGCCGTCGGCCGTCTGCGCCGAAGTCACGGCGTCGCGGTTGCCGTAGTCGTTGTTCCTCAGCGTGAGTTCGCCGCCGCGCGAAAGATAGCCTATTATGCTGCTTGCGGCATTGAGACCGACAGAGCGGGAATCGAGGTCGTAACCGGCATAGGTCGCAAAGTCATATCCGGAAGGCACCGAGACGCGCAGCCCGTAGCCGCCCAGAACGCCCACCGTGAAAGAGGTGAGGTTGCGGTTTGCAAGCCTGCCGGCGAGCACTTCCGCATCGCGGCTTATGTCTTCGGCAAGCTGCCCGAGCGCCTGCTGCTGTTCGGCTTCGGTGTCGGCTATGTCGTCCTCGGCATAAACGTCGAGCACGGCCTTGTCCACATAGTATGCCCCGCCGGGAGCGGCGACGTAGGTGTCGGCATACTCGTCGGCGACAGAACTTTCTTCCGCTACGGTGAAGTCATACTCCTCTGCGGTTATTACGCCGTCGGGGAGAAGAACGGTGTAAACATCGCCCGAAAGCTCGCTTCCGAGCCCGATGTTTGCAAGTATGGAATTATACCTGTCGATATTGCCGGGCAGATCGAACGACACCACGCCGAAAAAGAAGAGCGCGAGCGTTGCGAGAGCCACTATGGCAGTTATTATGGCAGATCTTATCTTGCCCATCTGCATTACTCCTTATCGTCCGAACGGCATTTGCGCTGCCGCACACAGACGAACGTTGGTTTTAACGGTTGTATTAAATCAACTTCTTCATTATATTAAAAAATAAGCGCGCCGTCAATCAATTACCTATTTATAAAGGCAAAATTTAGGTGAATTTTATGTCCGTAACGGCTAAAAGTTGAAAAAAGCGCTCATTCGGCCGCCGCCATCCTGCGCTTTTCGGCAAGGATGTGCATGGCGCACTCTATGCGCTTTTTCATCATTGCGCAGGTTATGGCGTAGGGCTGCTCGATATCGCCGGTAAAGTTGTAGTTGTTGGCGCTGCAGCCGCCGCTGCATATGAATTTGGCAAAGCAGCCTTTGCACTTGCTGCGGGTGAACAGACAGGACGAGGCAAACTTCGAGCGGATGTCGCCGTTGAGCCTGCCTTCGAATACGTTGCCCATGTAAAAGTCCTTATTGCCCGCAAACTGGTGGCAGGGGTAGATGTCGCCGTCGGGCACCACAGAAAAGTATTCGTTGCCCGCGCCGCACGCCGAGACGCGCTTGGAAAGGCAGGGGCCGCCTTCGAGATCGATGTTGAAGTGGAAAAAGTTGAAGCCCCTGCCCGCCTTATACGCATCAAGGTATTTTTCGCACAGCACCTCGTATTCCTCGCAGATGCGCGGCAGGTGCTCATCCCTTATCTGCAGGTCGGGGATGTCGGTCACTACGGGCTCCATGGATATGCTGTCGAACCCGCTTTCTGCAAGGAACATGACGTCGTTGGAAAAGTCGAGGTTCTTTGCGGTGAATGTGCCGCGGACGTAGTAGCTCTTGTTTCCGCGCGTTTCAACGAATTTCTTTATGTTGTTGAAGCAGATATCGAAGCTGCCCTTGCCGTTTACAGTCTTTCTTATGGCGTCGTGCACTTCTCTTCTGCCGTCGAGCGAGAGCACCACGTTCTCCATCTCGCGGTTGAAAAAACCGGCGGCGTCGTCGCCGAGCAGCACGCCGTTGGTCGTAGTGGTGAACAGGAACTTTTTGCCGTATTTTTCGCCCTGTTCCCTCGCGTAGGCGACCACTTCCTTTATAGTGTCGAGGCACATGAGCGGCTCGCCGCCGAAAAAGTCGGCCTCGAGCACCCTTCTGTTGCCGCTGTTTGCGATGAGAAAGTCTATGGCGCGCTTTGCGGTCTGCAAGCTCATGAATTCGCGTGCGGAGTGATATGCGCCCTCGTCGGCAAAGCAGTAGCGGCAGCGCAGGTTGCAGTCGTGGCAGATATGTATGCACAGCGCCTTTACCTCGTTGGATTTTACGGGATATGCGACCGGTTCGGGGGCGTCGAGCAGTCCCTCGCCGACGAGCGTGTCCACATCCCTGCGGACTTCGGCGATATCCGCCGCCGAGAGAGCGGGCGCGCGGCCCTCTTCCCTCGCCTTCAGATATTCGGCGGTGTTCTTATCGCACTCGTGCAGACTGGCGCTGCCCGTGTCGTAGATGTAATTGTGATCTTTATAACTGAAAACGTGTATCATATATAACAGCAATTAAGGAGCAGAGAAACTTTCTGCTCCTTAAAGATTTCCTGTATGAAAATTTACCTGGTCTCTTTGTCGGGTCTCTCTTCTCTTGTGATCCTTTCGCAGCTCTGGTTGCCGACTGTGCAGCTCGTCTTGCATGCGGACTGGCAGGTGCTCCTGCATTCGCCGCAACCGGTCACCTTTCTTTCAGAAGGCCTGGCTATCGTCTTTATCATAACAGTTACGCTCCTTAAAATTTATGTTTTTATATATTATAGATTAAGGCAGCCGAAAAATCAAGCGATTTTATAAAACTTTCACTCCCTTCCCCTTATATTTACGCCTATCACGCCGCTGACGGCGCCTGCCGCGGCGCCTATAAAGATCTCGGCAAAAAACAGGGCGCTTATGCTGATGGCGCCCGCTATGGCCGAAAACAGCAGAAACGTTACTATTACGGAGAGCGCGCCGTAGACGGCGCCTTTTACAAGCCCGCCGCTGCCGCGTATGAAGAGCACGCCTCCCGCCGCAATGGCGAGTATCTTTATGACCTGATTGACAGGTTTTACCGCCGAGGCCGAAAGCGAAAACAGCTGCATGACGAGCGAAAACGCCAGCACGCACGCAAGCGAAAATATCACCGCGGCAAGGGTGGCTTTGAGTATCTGAACGATGTTTGCACGCATAAAAAACCTCCGCACGGTATAAACCTATGCGGAGGCCGTCTGTTTTATTACATTTACTCTTCGGTCTTTTCCTCGGCCTGACCGTCTGCGGGAGCCGCGGCATCCTGAGCGGGCTGCTCCTCCTGCTTCTCTTCGGCCTTTTCTTCAGCCTGACCCTCTTCGAAAGGTTCGCCCGATTTATCCTCTGCCTCTTCCTTCTTGTCTTCGGGTTTTTCTACGACGGCGTCGGTCTGATATATGGCCTGCTTGTCGAACTTCATGTAGCTCTTGCCGGAGACTTCTGAACCCGTTTCGAGCACGAAGGTATTCTCTTCGGGATCGACTTCGACAACTATGCCGCACACGCCGCCGATGGTCTTCACTTTATTGCCGGGCTTTATGGCGTTCATGAGCTGCTCGTTCTCTTCCTGGCGCTTTTTGTTCTTGCGCGAAGAGATCACGAAGAATACTACGAATATGACTACAACTACGCCGAGCAGCACCCAGGTCACCCAACCCGTATTTGCCTGCGGCGTTTCGCCTTCCAGTAATGCTGTAAGCATAAATTTACTCCTTTTTCCTGTTCTGCCAATTAAATATACAATTTTTCAGCCGTTTTTGCAAGCGTTTTTCCCTTCGATTTGCGCAAGGGGGCAAACTTTCACCGCTTTTTCAAAAAACGGCGGAAAATAAACTATTTTTCGCCGTATTCCGCATAAAAATCGCGTACAAACCCGGGCAGGCTGTCGCTTAAAACAGCCTCCCTCAGGCCGCGCATCAGTTTGTGCAGGAAGGTGATGTTGTGCAGGCTTAAAAGCATTGCGCCCAACATTTCGTCGACGTTGATGAGGTGGCGAAGATACGCCTTTGTGTAATTTTTGCAGCAGTAGCAGTCGCACTTTTCGTCGAGCGGGGTAAAGTCCTCCTTATACTTGCCGTTGCGCACGACCACTTTGCCCTTTGAGGTGAGCGCGGTGCCGTTGCGCGCTATCCTTGTGGCGAGCACGCAGTCGAACATGTCGATCCCGCGCATCACTCCCTCCACGAGGCAGTCGGGACTGCCCACTCCCATGAGGTAGCGCGGCATGTTTTCGGGCAGTTTAGGCCGGAGAAAGTCCAGGATCTCGTACATGAGCGGTTTGGGTTCGCCCACCGAAAGGCCGCCTATACCTATGCCGCAGTCGGCGTACTCCATGGCGCGCTTCAGGCTCTCTTCGCGCAGGTCCTTATACATATTGCCCTGAACTATGGGGAAGAGCACCTGGTCGGAGCGCGTCTTTGCCTTTGCGCAGCGTTCGAGCCAGCGTGAGGTGAGCGTCATCGCGTCCTCCGCCTGAGAATGGGTATAGCCGTATTCGCTGCACTGATCGAACTGCATGATTATGTCGGCGCCGAGGTTCTCCTGAATGGCAATGGACTTTTCGGGCGTGAACAGGTGAGAGGAACCGTCGATGTGCGAATTGAAGTGCACGCCCTCCTCCCTTATTTTGTTGAGCTTGGTGAGCGAGAACACCTGGAAGCCGCCGCTGTCTGTGAGGATGGGGCCCTGCCAATTCATGAACGCGTGCAGCCCGCCCGCCTTTGCCACTATCTCGTCGCCGGGGCGCATATACAGATGGTAGGTATTGGAGAGCACTATTGAGCTGCCCGCCTCCTTCAGATCGCGCGGGAACACGCCCTTTACGGTGGCCTGGGTGCCTACGGGCATGTACACGGGCGTGAGAACGTCGCCGTGCGGCGTATGAAAGACGCCGGCGCGGGCGCCGGTGTGCTTTTCGATATGCTGTAATTCAAAAGAAAAATTTTCTGACATGAGATGTTTCCTTAACCGGCCTCGTGCGGATACGGGCGCGGGCGGTGATGAGCGATGAGCGATGAGCTGCCTTACGGCAGCGTGATAAGCGATAAGTTGCCGCAGTGCGGCAAAGAGATTCAACGCTTATAAAATGAGCACGGCATCCCCGAAGTTGACCGGAAGCAGGATGAGGATCGGAGAAGCGAGCAGGTCGAGGAGCGGGCGGAAGTTGCGAGGGAGTTTACTTTGACGTAAATGACCGGAGGTTGCCGCAGCGCAACACAGTATTGCGACGGTTATAAAATGAGCATTGCGTCGCCGAAGCTGAAAAACCTGTACCTTTCCTCAACGGCCGTCTTATAAAGTCCGAGGATCTTTTCGCGGCCGGTCATGGCGGCGACGAGCATGATAAGCGTGCTTTCGGGCAGGTGGAAGTTGGTGATGAGCGCGTCGACGCACCTGAATTTGTAGGGCGGATATATAAATATGGAAGTATTGCCGCGGCAGGGGGCAACGGTGCCGTCTTCGGCGGCGACGCTCTCGAGCGTGCGCACGGAAGTAGTGCCCACGGCTATCACCCTGCGGCCCTCGCGCTTGGCGCGGGAAATTATTTCCGCCGCCTCGGCGCCGACCTCGTAGTATTCGCTGTGCATCTTGTGGTCGGTTATGGCCTCCTCCTTTACGGGGCGGAAGGTGCCGAGCCCCACGTGCAGCAGCACCTGCGCTATCTCAACGCCCATGGACTTTATCTCTTCGAGCAGGCCGGGAGTGAAGTGCAGCCCCGCCGTTGGCGCTGCGGCAGAGCCGTCCGTTCTGGCGTAGACCGTCTGGTAGCGGCTCTGATCTTTGAGCTTTTCGTGGATATAGGGCGGAAGCGGCATGGTGCCCACGCGAGCGAGCGCCTCTTCGAACACGCCGTCGCATTCGAAATCGACTATCCTTTCTCCGCTGTCGGTCACGGATACCACGGTGAGGGAGAGGCCGTCGTCCACCGTGAGGCGGGTGCCCGGGCGGCACTTTTTGCCCGGCTTTACGAGCACCTCCCAGCGCAACGCCGAGATGCGCCTTAAAAGCAGCACCTCCACCCTGCCGCCGTGCTCCGTGTGCGCATACATGCGCGCGGGCAGCACCTTTGTGTTGTTTACGACCAGCACGTCGCCCGCTTTCAAAAAGTCCTTTATATTGCGGAATATCGTATGCGTCACGCTGCCGTCCGCCCTGTTGTAGACGAGCAGACGGGAGCTGTCGCGCGGTTCTGCGGGCGTCTGCGCTATCAGCTCCTCGGGCAGGTCGTAGTAAAAATCGCTCTTTTTCAGGTCTGTGGGCGCGCCGTGCGCCTGCACGTTTCTCTCTTCAAGTTCACTCATTTTCGTCTTTTTCGAACAGCGACAGCTGCGCCGCCTGACTTTCGCTTATTTTATAGCCGAGGTGCTCGTAGCCGCCGCGCAGTATCACCCTGCCGCGCGGGGTGCGCGCTATGAAGCCGAGCTGCAGAAGATAGGGTTCATAGACGTCCTCTATGGTGCCCGCGTCCTCGTTTACCGTGGAGGCGAGCGTCTCCAGCCCGACGGGCTTGCCGTTGAACTTTTCTATCATCGCGCGCAGGATGGCGCGGTCTGTCTCGTCCAGTCCCAGCTCGTCTATCTCCATGCGCCTGAGCGCGTACTGCGCGTCTCGCAGGTCGACGGCCGAAGCGCCGCGGATCTCCGAAAAGTCGCGCACCCGCCTTAAAAGGCGGTTGGCTATGCGGGGAGTGCCGCGCGAACGCCGCGAAATTTCGGCGGCGGCGTCTTCCTCGACCTCTATGCCGAGCTTGCCCGCGCTTTTGAGCACTATCTCCTTGAGCTCGTCGGGGGTGTACATTTCAAGGCGGCAGATTATGCCGAAGCGGTTGCGCAGCGGAGTGGCTATCATGCCGGCGCGCGTAGTGGCGCCTATCAGCGTGAATTTTTTGAGCGGGAAGCGCACGTTGCGCGCATTGGGGCCCTTGCCGAGTATTATGTCGAGGGCGTAGTCCTCCATCGCGGAATACAGTATCTCCTCCACGCTGTGATTGAGGCGGTGTATCTCGTCGATGAAGAGCACGTCGCCTTCGTTGAGATTGGTAAGTATGGCGGCCAGGTCGCCGCTGCGCTCGATGGCGGGCGCGGAGGTAAGTTTGAGCGCGCCGCCCATTTCGTTAGCTATTATGTGCGCAAGCGTCGTCTTGCCGAGGCCGGGCGCGCCGTATAAAAGGACGTGCTCGAGCGCCTCGCCCCTCTTTTTGGCGGCCGCCATGTAGACTTTGAGGTTCTCCTTGACCTTTACCTGGCCCACATAGTCTTCGAGCGACTTGGGGCGGAGGATATTTTCCTCAACGTCGTATTCGCCCTTTGTGCTTGCAACCAGCCTGCCCTCGTCCTCTGCCGAGTAATCTTCGTCGTCGAAAAACATAGCGTTCCCCCGTTTTACATACTTTTAAGCGCGGCGCGGATGACGTCCTCTATTGCCACGGCGCCCTGCGCATGCGCGCGCCCGATGGCTTTTGTGCTCTCCGCGCGGGTAAAGCCGAGCGACATCAGCGCGACAACGGCGTCTTCGTCGTCCTCCGAAACGGGCGATGAGCATACGCCCTCTGCAACGGGCGCGGCGGAGGCCTCGTGCGAGACCTTTTCGCGCAGCTCTAAGATGATGCGTTCGGCCGTCTTTTTGCCGAGCCCCTTGACCGCGCTGAGGCGCTTGACGTCGGACGAGGCTATCGCCACGGCGAGGGCGTTTATGTCCATGCCCGAGAGCACAGCCATGCCCAGCTTGGGGCCCACGCCCGAGACGGACACGAGCTTTAAGAACATGTTCTTTTCCGCGGGCGATACAAAGCCGTAGAGGCTTATTCCGTCCTCGCGCGCCTGCAGGTAGGTATACAGCTCGCCCTCTTCCTTGCCGGTGAGCTCTGCGGCTGCCGAGGAGGAACAGAGCACCTCGTAGCCGACCCCGCCCGTCAGGATGAGCGCCGTATCGGCGGAGAGAGATAAAATTTTGCCTTTGAGATAACCGATCATAAAATACCCTTCCTCACAAATTTTTCGCGCGACTTTTCAGCGCCCGCCATCATATAGTCGCGCGAATTCACTTCCGGTACGCGAGGGCTATGCCCGCTGCCCTGCCGAAGGCTTTCCGCTTGCGGAAAACGGCAGATG
>DVIK01000022.1 GCA_018711385.1 Candidatus Coproplasma avistercoris | reverse complement strand
CGCCATCTGCCACGGCTGCACCGGCAAGGGCAACGACCAGGTGCGTTTCGAGCTTGCCATAAAGGCTTTTGCTCCCGAAATGACGATAATAGCGCCCTGGCGTATATGGAACATCAAGAGCCGCGACGAGGAGATAGACTACGCCGAGGCGCACAATATCCCTCTTAAAATAAATCGCGAGACCAACTATTCCAAGGACAGGAACCTATGGCACCTTTCGCACGAAGGGCTGGATCTCGAGGACCCTGCCAACGAGCCGCAGTACGATAAGATACTCGAACTGGGCGTATCCCCGTGGAAGGCGCCCGACAAGAGCACGTACATCACCATACATTTCGAAAAGGGTGTCCCCACGGCCATCGACGGCAAGAAGATGGACAGCGTTTCGCTCATCGAAAAGCTCAACAAAGTGGGCGGCGAAAACGGCGTGGGCATAACAGATATGGTGGAAAACCGCCTTGTGGGTATGAAGAGCCGCGGCGTGTACGAGACTCCCGGCGGCACCATCCTGTATGCCGCGCACGAGATGCTCGAATCTGTTTGCCTCGATAAGGCCACGGCGCATTACAAACAGCTCATAGCCATAAAGTACGGCGAGATGGTGTATGACGGACAGTGGTTCACACCGCTGCGCGAGGCCTTCGACGCTTTCGTGGACAAGACGCAGGAGACCGTCACGGGCGACGTGAAGCTGCGCATCTACAAGGGTAATGTAATGAGCGCGGGGATAACATCGCCCTATTCGCTCTACAGCGAAGATATCGCTACTTTCGGTGAGGATCACTGCTACGACCAGACCGATTCCGCCGGGTTCATCAATCTGTTCGGGTTGCCCATAAAGATAAAGGCGCTGCTCGACGAAAAGAAACTCAAATAAATTTAAGGTGATTCGTAAAAGCGGCGCAACGCCGCTTTTACGACGTATGTCATATGTTCAACGTATTTATTGACGGGCGCGAGGGCACCACCGGGCTGCAGATCTTCGACAGGCTTTCGGGGCGCAAGGATATAAGCCTCATCACTCTGCCCGAAGAAAAGAGGAAGGACGCCGCCGCGCGCAGCGAATGTCTCAACAGCGCTGATATAAGTTTTCTGTGCCTTCCGGACGCCGCCGCAAAAGAGGCGGCGGCAATGATAAAAAATCCCGCGGCGAGGGTGATCGACGCCTCTACCGCGCACCGCACGGCGGAGGGCTGGGTCTACGGCCTGCCCGAACTTTCAAAGGAGCGCAGAAGGCAGATAGCCGCGGCGGCACGCGTTGCCAATCCCGGCTGCCACGCCACGGGCTTCATAACGCTTGTCGCGCCGCTTGTGTCCGGCGGAATACTGCCCGCAGGCTATCCCGTCGTGGCACACTCCGTCACAGGGTATTCGGGCGGCGGCAAAAAAATGATCGCCGAGTACGAGGCGGAGGGCAGAGATCTCTCCCTCGATTCACCGCGGCAGTACGCGCTCACGCTTTCGCACAAGCACCTTCCCGAAATGCAACAACAGTGCGGGCTTTCGCACAGGCCGATATTTCAGCCCATAGTTGCCGATTTTTACTGCGGCATGTGTGTGTCCGTTCCGCTTTACAGGCGGTTGCTCGCTAAAAAATACGGAGCTGACGACATAAGAGCATATTTTGCAGAGTACTATGCGTCGCAGAATTTTGTTAAAGTTGCGTCTGGAGAGGACGTTCCCGCTTATCTGCCGGCAAACGAACTTGCGGGCACCAACTACCTTAAGATCTACGTGAGCGGCAACGACGACATGATACTGATGTGCAGCGTATTCGACAATCTCGGTAAGGGGGCGTCGGGCGCGGCGGTGCAGAACATGAACATAATGCTCGGTCTGGACGAGCGCGCTTACCTCGCATAATGCTCGCCGTGAGCCGCGTGCGGTTCAAACGGCTATTATTTTTGTAAAAGTAGATTGACGGCGCGGTTTTTTTGCGCTATAATCTTATAGAACACATAGAAACTGTATTTTACGGATATGGAATTTTTGCACGAAGTTGAAGGCGGAGTGTGCGCGCCAAAAGGCTTTAAGGCGGCGGGCATACACTGCGGAATAAGGAAAAATAAGGATAAAAAGGACTTTGCGCTGATAGTGAGCGAAGTTCCCTGCGCCGCGGCGGGCGTATATACGCAGAATCTTGTTAAGGGCGCCCCGGTTGTGGTCACCAGGCGCAATCTTGCCGACGGCAGGGCGCAGGCGGTGATAGTAAACAGCGGCAACGCGAATACCTGCAACAGCGACGGCGAAGAGGTGGCAAAGCAGATGTGCGGCCTTGTGACAGGGGTCAGCGGCATACCCGCCCGCGACGTCATTGTAGCCTCGACGGGCGTGATAGGACTTCCGCTCGACATTGCCCCCATGGCCGGCGCGATAGACAGCCTCTATTCCTCGCTCGGCGACAACAGCGCCGACGCTGCGGAAGCTATTATGACTACCGACACCGTGCCCAAGTCTGTGGCGGTCGAATTTGAACTCGGCGGCAAAACCTGCCGCATAGGCGCCATCGCCAAGGGTGTTGGCATGATCTGCCCGAACATGGCGACTACGCTGATATTTATAACTTCGGATGTCGATATTTCTTCCGCGATGCTGCAGAAGGCGCTCTCCGCCGACGTGAAGTCTTCCTTCAACATGGTAAGCATAGACGGCGATCAGTCGACGAACGACACCTGCTGCATAATGAGCAACGGACTTGCGGGCAACAGGCCCGTAACGGACCTCGGGGCGGATTATAAAAAATTCTGCAGGGCGCTTGGGTACTGCACGGTAAAACTTTCGCGCATGATAGCAAAGGACGGCGAGGGTGCCACCAAACTTATAGAGTGCAGAGTAAAGGGGGCGCGCTCGGTAAAGTCTGCCCGTAATGTTGCAAAGTCGGTGATTAAGTCATCGCTTGTCAAGGCTGCCATGTTCGGCGCCGACGCCAACTGGGGCAGGGTGCTCTGCGCGATAGGATATTCGGGCGAACGGGTCGACCCCTACAGGATCGACGTTTGCTTCGGTTCGGCCGCCGGCGAAATCTGCGTGTGCAGGGACGGCAGAGGCGTGGAGTTTGACGAAGACAAGGCAAAGAAAGTGCTTTCGGAAGACGAAGTGACGATAGATGTAGACCTCGGATCGGGAAGGTACGGCGCCACGGCGTGGGGCTGCGACCTGACCTACGATTACGTCAGGATCAACGGCGATTACCGAACTTAAAAATTCAGCCGCTGCGGCGGGCAAGGGATGCTGATGGATAAGCAGGAGCAGGCAGAGTTCCTGATAGAGGCTCTGCCGTATATCAAAAAATACTATAATAAGATAATAGTCATAAAATACGGCGGCAGCGCCATGACGGACGAAAAACTCAAGCGCTCGGTCATGAACGACGTATCCGTGCTCAGCGCGCTCGGCATCAAGGTGGTGCTCGTGCACGGCGGCGGGCCTGAGATCTCCGATATTTCCAAACGCATGGGCATCGCGCCCAGGTTTGTGAACGGGCTGCGCTATACCGACCGCGACACCGCGGAGATCGCGCGTATGGCGCTTGCGGGCAAGGTCAACAAATCGCTCGTCGACCTGTTGCAGTCTGCGGGGTGCAAGGCCGTCGGTCTGTGCGGCGAAGACGGGCACATGCTCCGCTGCGAGATGATAAGCAGGGAACTCGGCTACGTCGGCAGGATAGTCAACGTGGATACCCGCATCATCGACGACGTGCTGGGACTGGGCTATGTCCCGGTCATTTCGCCGATCGGTTTCGACGGCGACGGCAACATCTACAACATCAATGCGGACACGGCTGCGGCCGCGATCGCCGGCGCCATCGGTGCGGAGAGCCTCATTCTCATGACCGACATAAAGGGGCTGCTGGAAGATAAGGACGATCCCGACAGCCTGATAAAAAAGGTGTACGTATCCGATATCCCCGCGCTCGTCAAGCAGGGCATAATATCGGGCGGCATGATACCTAAAATAGAGTGCTGCAAGGAGGCCATCCGTCGCGGGGTGAACAAGGTGTTCATAACCGACGGACGGGTTTACCATTCCATTTTGGTGGAGATTTTGTCCGAAGAGGGCAGCGGCACCATGTTTTACAGTTGACTGATTTATTGCATTAAATCAGTCTTTATTTTAGCAATTCGGAGAAAATATGGACGGAAAGCAGATAATTGAAGAAGATAAACGGTGTGTTGCCGGCACTTACGCGCGCTTTCCCGTCGTATTCAGGGACGGAAAAGGGTGCAGGCTGTACGACTGCGACGGCAGAGAATACCTCGACTGCGGCAGCGGCATAGGCGTGAATATCTTCGGCGTGAACGACGGGAAGTGGAAGGAGGCCGTGACGGAGCAGCTCGGCATGCTGCAGCACACGAGTAACCTGTTCTATACGCGGCCGCAGGCAGACCTTGCGCGGCTGTTGTGCGAGCGCACGGGCGCGGATAAGGTGTTTTTCGGCAACAGCGGCGCCGAGGCTAACGAGTGCGCCATAAAGGCGGCGCGCAAGTACGGTGAAGAGCACGGCGGCAGGTACGGGATAATAACCCTCAAAGATTCCTTTCACGGCAGGACGATAGCCACTCTTGCGGCGACGGGGCAGGAAGAATTTCACAGGCACTTCGGCCCCTTTCCCGAAGGATTTACGTATGCGGAGCCCACGATAGAGGGCGTAGAGGCGTGCATAACCGACGACACATGCGCGGTGATGATCGAGGTGATCCAGGGCGAGAGCGGCGTGAACGTGCTGCCCGAAAAGTTCGTGAAGGGCGTGGAGAAGCTGTGCCGCGAGCGCGGACTGCTGCTCATATGCGACGAGGTGCAGTCGGGCAACGGCAGGACGGGCTACCTGTATTCCTACATGGCATACGGCGTGCACCCCGACATAGTAACGACGGCAAAGGGCCTCGGCGGCGGGCTGCCCATAGGCGCGTGCATGCTGTTCGGCGACTGCGCGCAGGTGTTCGGCTACGGCGACCACGGCTCTACATTCGGCGGCAACCCCGTCTCATGCGCGGGCGCATGCAGCATCCTTGAGCGCATAGACGACGGGCTGCTCGGTCAGGTGCGCGAAAAGGGGCGCTACTTTGCCGAGGGACTGAGAGGAATAGGCGGGATAACCGACGTGAGCGGCATGGGGCTTATGATAGGTTTTAAGACCGGAAGACCCGCCGCGGAAATAGCCAAGAAATGTATAGACAGGGGGCTTCTGGTGCTCACCGCACACGCAAGGGTGCGCCTGTTGCCGCCGCTCATCATAACCAAGGACGAAATAGACCGTGCACTTGAAATATTAAGGGAGGTGATAGAAGAATGAAACATTTACTCAAACTCGGCGATCTTACGAGGGAAGACATTCTTTCAATACTCAATCTGGCAGACCAGCTCAAATTTGAAAGGAACAACGGCATAAACAAGGAGTACCTCAAGGGCAAGCAGCTCGGCATGATATTCCAAAAGGCTTCCACCCGCACGAGGGTATCTTTCGAGGTGGGCATAAGCGAGCTTGGCGGGCACCCTCTTTTCCTGTCCAGCCACGACCTGCAGATAGGCAGGGGCGAACCCGTGCAGGATACGGCGCGCGTGCTTTCGCGCTATCTCGACGGCATAATGATCCGCACCTTTGCCCAGCAGGAAGTGGAGGATCTTGCAAAGTACGGCACGATCCCCGTTATAAACGGACTCACCGACTACTGCCATCCCTGCCAGGTGCTGGCGGACCTGATGACCATAAGGGAATACAAGGGAACATTCAAAGGACTTAAACTGGCGTTCATAGGCGACGGCAACAACATGGCGAACAGCCTGATCGTCGGCGCCGTAAAGACGGGCATGAACATAGCTGTGGCCTGCCCCGAAGGGTACGAACCCGATGAAAAACTTGTAAAATGGGGCAAGGAGAGCGGGCTGCTCACCGTCACGCACGATGTGTCCGAGGCCATGGCGGGCGCAGACGTGCTCTATACCGACGTGTGGGCTTCGATGGGTCAGGAGGGCGAGAAGGCCGAGCGCGAGCGCGTATTCAGCGGATTCCAGATAAACGAAAAGAACATAAAGGGCGCCAAAGAGGACGTGATGGTCATGCACTGCCTCCCCGCTCACCGCGGCGAGGAGATCACCGAAGGCGTGTTCGAAGCTCACGCAAAAGAGATATTCGACGAGGCGGAAAACAGGCTGCACGCTCAGAAGGCAGTCATGGTAAAACTGATGAGATGATGCCTTACGGGCAATAAATATACGGCCTCCGCAAGGCGGCACATACGTTAAAGGAAGGATAGATGAAAAACAGTAAGGTTTATTTGACGCTTGCAAACGGCAGGCAATTCACGGGTTACTCCTTCGGCGCAGAAAAGGAAGTGGTGGGCGAACTGGTGTTCACCACGGGCATGACCGGCTATATCGAGACGCTCACCGACCCCAGCTATTACGGGCAGATAGTCACGCAGACCTTTCCGCTGATAGGCAACTACGGCATGATAGAGGCCGACATGGAGAGCAAAAAACCGTGGGTGACCGCCTATATAGTAAGGGAAAAATGCGACATGCCCTCCAATTTCAGGTGCGGCGGCACGATAGACGGGTTCCTTAAAAAGCACGGCATACCCGGCGTATACGGGCTGGACACGCGGGAGCTGACCAAGATAGTCCGCGAGGCCGGCGTGATGAACTGCGCCATAACAAAGAGGCCTCTTAAAGATCTTTCGGAGGTGAACGCCTATGCCATACGCGATGCCGTTAGGTCGGTGACCTGCGGGGAAGTCGAGTATGTCGGCGATCCCTCCGGGATAAAGGTGGCGGTATGGGACTTCGGCGCCAAGCGCAACATCCCGCGCGAACTTGCAAAGCGCGGCTGCTACTGCATGGTGGTGCCTTCGTTTTACACGGCGGAACAGATCCTTGCGCTTGAACCGCAGGGTCTTATGCTTACCAACGGCCCGGGCGATCCTTCCGAAAACGGCGAACTCATCTCAAATATCCGCAAGCTGGCGGGCAGGCTGCCCATATTCGGCATCTGCCTCGGTCACCAGTTGTTTGCGCTTGCAATGGGCGGCAGGACAAAGAAGATGAAGTACGGGCACAGGGGCTCCAATCAGCCCGTCAAAAACCTCGATACGGGCAGGGTGTATATCTCCAGCCAGAACCACGGCTACGAGGTCATCTCCTCCAGCGTCGAGGGCGGCAAGCTCAGTTTCGTGAACGCCAACGACGGCACCTGCGAGGGATTCGAATATCCCGACCTGAACGCCTATACCGTACAGTTCCACCCCGAGGCATGCGGCGGGCCGATGGACTGCTCGTTCCTGTTCGACAAGTTCATACTCAACATCAAGGAGGGCAGATACCATGCCTAAGAGAGAGGATATAAAGAAGGTACTCGTAATAGGTTCGGGTCCCATAGTTATAGGCCAGGCGGCCGAGTTCGACTACGCGGGCGCACAGGCGTGCCGCGTGCTCAAAGACGCCGGACTCGACGTGGTGCTCTGCAACTCCAACCCCGCGACCATAATGACCGATAAGGCGCTTGCGGACGAGATCTATCTCGAACCGCTCACCGTCGACACGTTGAAGAGGATAATCATAAAGGAGCGTCCCGACAGCCTGCTCGCTTCGCTCGGCGGACAGACGGGGCTCACCCTCGGCTGTCAGCTCGCAAAGGAAGGCTTCCTCGACGAGTGGGGCGTAAAGCTGATAGGCGTAAATCTTAGCGCGATAGACAGGGCGGAGGACAGGGAGCTGTTCAAGGAGACGATGCAGAAGATAAACCAGCCCGTCGTTCCATCCGATATTGCCTATACCGTGGAAGAGTGCCTTGAAGTGGCGCAGAAGATAGGCGGATACCCGGTCATCGTGCGCCCCGCATATACGCTCGGCGGCGCGGGCGGCGGTGTTGCTCATAACGAGGAAGAGCTCAAAATAATCGCGCACAACGGACTCATGCTCTCTCCCATAACCCAGGTGCTCATCGAAAAGTACATCGGCGGCTGGAAGGAGATAGAGTTCGAGGTACTGCGCGACGGCGCGGGCAACGTGCTCACCGTCTGCTCGATGGAAAATTTCGACCCCGTAGGCATACATACGGGCGACTCCATAGTAATAGCGCCCGCAGTCACGCTCTCCGACAAGGAATACCAGATGTTGCGCACCGCCTCGCTCGACATAATCACCGAGCTGGGCATCGAGGGCGGCTGTAACTGCCAGTTTGCGCTCAATCCCGATTCCTTCGAATATTCGGTCATCGAGGTTAATCCCCGCGTTTCGCGCTCATCGGCGCTCGCCTCCAAGGCCACGGGCTACCCCATAGCCAAGGTCGCCACCAAGATCGCGCTCGGCTACACGCTCGACGAGATCAAAAACGACGTCACAGGCAAAACTTACGCCTGCTTCGAGCCCACGCTGGACTACGTGGTGGTAAAGCTGCCCAAGTGGCCGTTCGATAAGTTCCTCTATGCAAAGCGCACGCTCGGCACGCGCATGAAGGCGACCGGTGAGGTTATGGCGATAGGTACCGGCTTCGAGATGGCCATAATGAAGGCTGTGCGCGGCGCCGAAATTTCACTCGGCACGCTCAACATGCCCAAGATGACGGAGCTCACCGACGATGAGATACGCGCCAAGCTGCACGAACTTACCGACGAGAGGCTGTTCGTAGTGTTCAGCGCGATAAAGCGCGGGATCACCGTGGATGAGATCCACTCCGTGACCAGGATAGACAAGTGGTTTTTGAACAAACTTAAAAACCTTGCCGATTTCGAGGGCGAGATCGCTGGCAGGCCGCTCACGCGCGCGCAGTACATGAAGGGCAAGCGCATGGGCTACCCCGATAAGGAGCTGGAAAAGCTTTCCGGCAACAAGCTGCCAATGCACCGCGACGCCGTGTTCAAGATGGTAGATACCTGCGGCGCAGAGTTCGCCGCGCAGACGCCTTATTTCTATTCCACGTACGACGAGCCCGAACACGACGAGGCAAAGCCCTTCGTGAAGCGCAGCAAAAAGCGCAGGATAATAGTCATAGGTTCCGGCCCCATACGCATAGGCCAGGGCATAGAATTCGACTATTCCTCCGTGCACTGCGTGTGGACGCTCAAAGAGCTGGGCTATGAAGTCATAATAATCAACAACAACCCCGAAACTGTTTCCACCGACTTCGATACGGCGGACAGGCTGTACTTCGAATCGCTCACGCCCGAGGATGTTCAGAGCGTCATAGACGTGGAAAAGCCCTACGGCGTTGTCATAACTTTCGGCGGGCAGACGGCAATAAAGCTGTGCAGCTACCTCGACAAGAAGGGCATACGCATACTCGGCACTCCCGCCGACAGCGTCGATCTTGCCGAGGACAGGGAGAGGTTCGACGAGCTTCTGGAACAGTTCTCCATAGCCCGCCCCAAGGGTCTCACGGTAATGACCAAACAGGAGGCCATCTCTGCCGCCGAGCAGCTCGGCTATCCCGTGCTTCTGCGCCCTTCCTATGTAATAGGCGGCCAGAACATGACCATAGCCTTTACGCAGAACGACATCGAAAGGTACATGGACGTCATCCTCGCGCAGAAAATCGAAAACCCCGTGCTGTGCGATAAGTACCTCATGGGCACAGAGCTCGAAGTGGATGCCATCTCCGACGGTACCGACGTGCTCATCCCCGGCATAATGCAGCACATAGAGCGCGCGGGCGTGCACAGCGGCGACTCGATAGCCGTATATCCGCCATACAATCTGAGCGACACGATGCTCAAAAAGGTGGTGGACATATCGGTAGAGCTGGCGCTCTCGTTAAAGACAAAGGGTCTTATAAACATACAGTACCTGATCTACCACAACGAGCTGTATGTCATAGAGGTAAATCCCAGGGCGTCGCGCACGATACCTTACATCTCCAAGGTGACGGGAGTGCCCATGGTTGAGCTTGCCACCAAGATACTCGTCGGCGCAAAGTTAAAGCGTCTCGGCTACGGCACGGGACTGTATCCCAATTCGCCGTATGTCGCGGTAAAGGTGCCTGTGTTCTCGTTTGAAAAGCTCAACGACGTCAACTCTCAGCTCGGCCCCGAGATGAAGTCCACAGGCGAGGTGCTCGGCATCGGCAAGACGATAGAGGAGGCGCTGTTCAAGGGGCTCGTCTCGGCGGGATTCAATATGAAGCACCCCACAAAGCAGCATCCTTCCGGCATCTACTTTACCGTAAACGACCAGGATAAGTACGAGATCGTAAACATCGTAAAGAAGTTTGCCGATCTCGGGCTTACGTTCTACGCCACAAAGGGCACGGCAAACGTCATACGCAGCCTGGGCATAGACTGCACCGAGGTGGCAAGGCTCTCGACCAACGACGATATATTCAAGCTGATGGACGAGGGTAAGATAGATTACGTAGTGTACACCGGCAAGACGGACATGGAGTCGATAACCAACTATATCTCGCTCCATCATCACGCCATTCTTCTGGGCATAACGGTGCTCACCTCGCTCGATACCACCAATGCGCTTGCTGACTGCATAGCGGGCAGGTATACGCAGTTCAACACCGAGCTTGTGGATATAAACCACCTGCGCAGGGAAAAGCTCAAGCTCAGCTTCTGCAAGATGCACAGTTGCGGCAACGACTACATTTTCTTCAACAATTTCGACAATAAGATCACCTGCCCCGAGTCGCTTGCCATAAATTTCTCCGACAGGCACTACGGGATAGGTTCCGACGGCATCGTCATGATCGAGAGATCAGGCGTCGCCGACTGTAAAATGCGTGTGTTCAACCGAGACGGAAGCGACGGCGGCATGGCGGCAAACCCGCTGCGCTGTGTGGCAAAGTATGTGTTCGACAAGCGCATAGTTAACTCCGAAAATATAAGCGCAGAGGTCTGCGGGACGGTAAAACATCTTAAAGTCGTCTCGTTCAACGGAGTTGCAAGCTCCGTTTCGGTAGAGCTCGGCAGGGCTGAATTCGATCCTGCGCTCGTGCCTGTAAAATCCGGAAGGGAAATTGTGTGCGAAAAACTTGACTTCGGAGGAAAGGAATACAGCGTGACCGCCGTGAATGTAGGCAACTCGCACTGCGTGATCTTCTGCGACAAGGTGGACGACGTTGACATGGACGCGCTCGGCCAGGCAGTGCTCGCCTCCGGACTGTTCCCGGATCTTGCCTATCTCGACTGTGCCAGGATAGTCAACGATCTGACGCTTAAACTGCGCGTGTGGAACAAGGTCAACGGCGAGACGATGGCGAGCGGCACTTCGGCCGCGGCTGCCGTGGCTTCGGCGATAAAGATCGGCAAGTGCGCGCGCGGCAAGGTGATAACCGTAAAGCTGCGCGGCGGCGACCTGTTCGTTAAGATGAACGAAGACGGCGATATCGTGCTCGACGGCAGCGTAAAGCAGTCCTACGAAGGTGTGATCGAAATATAATGATATACTTTGACAATGCGGCGACGACCAGGCCCGAAAGGGCGGTGGCGGAGCTTGCCGCACATTACCTCGATGAGCAATTTTATAATCCTTCCGCGTTATACGCGGAAGGATATAATTTGCACCGCGAGCTCGAAGAGGCGCGCAGGGAACTTGTATCCTTTGTCTCCGACCCCGACGAGTTTGCGATAGTTATGACCTCATGCGGTACGGAGGCAGACAATCAGGCGATATTCTGTGGCGGCAGGCGCGGAAACATAGTCACGACCATGGGAGAGCACGCTGCCGTGTATGCCGCCGCGCAGGAGGCAGGCAGGCGTGGAACCGAGGCTAGGTTTGCCCCGCTCAATCCCGACGGCAGCGCAGATGCGGACGCACTTTTGGAGCTGGTCGACGATAAAACTTCGCTCGTATCCGTCATACATGTTAACAACGAGACGGGCGCAATAAACGACATAAACGCCATAGCCGAAAGGGTAAAGGCCAAAAATCCGCGCGCCCTCTTTCATTCCGACGGCGTACAGGCGTTCGGCAAGCTGCCGTTCAGGCTTGGCAGGAATATAGACATGTATTCTGTCAGCGCGCACAAGATAGGCGGATTAAAGGGTACGGGTGCGCTCATAAAGCGGAAAAAACTCGTGCTGCAGCCCTATATCTGGGGCGGCGGACAGGAGGGCGGGCTGCGCAGCGGCACGGAGAACGTGTTGGGCATAGCGGCTTTCCGCGCGGCGGCGCGTACGCGTTACCTCGGCGGCGGCATAGAAAAGAATTATTCCGTCGTGCGCAATGTTCAGTCGCGCTTGTGGGAGCTTTTGGATAAGCAGCTGTTCGAGCGCATATCTCCCGAGTACGGCTCGCCGTACATACTCACCGTTGCTGCAAGAGGTGTGCGCGGGGAAACCATCCTGCACATGTGCGACGACAGGGGGCTTATCATCGGCACCGGTTCGGCGTGCTCGTCAAACGCGGCAAAAAAGTACTCGCGCGTCATGCAGGCGTGCGGGTTGGGGCGCGAACTGATAGACGGCGTTCTGCGGTTAAGCTTCAATATACACAACACCGCAGACGAGGCCGAGCGCGCCGCCGAAATACTCAACGACGTCGTCAGGACGGACAGGGAACTTACGAAGTAGTATGGAAAAGGTAATCATAATCCGCTATGCGGAGATACATCTCAAGGGCAAGAACCGCGGCTATTTCGAACGCATGTTTGTTGCCAACATGGAAAAATCGCTAAGGGGTATACGGCATGAAATAAGGCGGCGCAGCGGCAGATATCTCGTTGAAAATTTCGAGGACGGGCAGACGGAGAACATAGTAAAAAAGTTATCCAAAGTGTTCGGCGTGCACTCGCTGAGCGTCGGGTTCAAGGTGCCCTCCGATATGGACGAAATCTTCCTGGCTGCACAGCTGGTGTGCGACGGCAGTGGCTCGTTCAAGGTTGAAACCCACCGCGCCGACAAGAAGTTTTACCTGACTTCGCCGCAGATAAGCGCAGAGATAGGCGGCAGACTGCTCGGTAAAAATAAACGGCTCTCAGTAAACGTTCACGAGCCTGACTTTGTGATAAATGTCGACGTGCGTGAGGACGGCACGGCGCTTGTTTTCAACAAGTTTATAAGATGTGCGGACGGTATGCCTGTCGGCACTGCAGGCCGCGGATTGTTGTTGCTTTCGGGCGGCATAGACAGCCCCGTTGCGGGTCACATGATAGCCAAGCGCGGCATGAAAATAGACTGCCTGCATTTTCACAGCTATCCTTACACAAATATGCAGGCGCGCCAGAAGGTGATGGATCTTGCAAAAGTGCTCTCTGAATACAACTGCGGCATAAAGGTCAGTGTCATCTCGGTAAAGCACATTCAGGAGGAGATCCACAAAAACTGCAACGGCGCATACATGGTGACGCTGTTGCGCCGCTTTATGATGAGGCTTGCCGAAAGGCTTGCCCTTAAAGACGGCGACCAGTGCATAATAACGGGCGAAAGCCTGGGGCAGGTAGCCAGCCAGACGATAGAGGGGATGACCTCGTCCAACAGCGTAATAGAAAGACTGCCCGTTCTGCGCCCGCTGTGCGGTTTCGACAAGAATGAGATAATAGAGCGCAGTCGCAATATAGGCGCCTACGACATTTCCATACGCCCGTACGAGGACTGCTGCACGGTATTTTTGCCCGATTATCCAATTATAAAGCCTAAACTTGAAGACGTCCTCGCTGAGGAAGCAAAGCTCGACGTGCGATCGCTTCTGGACGAGGCGTTTTCCACTCTGGAAGTTTCCGAGTTCTGAGCGGCGTAAACCGACAAAATGTTTCACGGAATTTCAATTTTTTTAATGCGGCGCATAAATATTTTATCGGCAGATAAAAATGTTTCACGTTAAACTTAAACGGCGGGCAATTTCGGTTGCCCGCCGTTTTTTACGCTCTCAATCGTTGATCCAGTCAGAACCGGTTATGCCGTGGCTGTCCTGCGGTGATTTTCCGCCCGAGAGGCAGACCGGCGGCAAATCGATCTCTTTGCCGAAATATTTTTGTCTGCCGTCGAAGTAATAGGGGGTAACGGAATACACGGCCTCTCCGCCGTGGAAGTTATCTTCGATTTTCTCCTTCCACGGACCTTCATATACGATTGTCGCCTTGCTGTCAATTTTTCTCTTTATGATATATGCGTAGTACTTTGTGTGATATAATTCAATAAAAATAGTGTTATTTTGAGCAGAAATTTGCGGCTTTTTTATTGTTGGGTTTGAAAAGTATGTTGAACGTTCCTTCGGTTCGCTGCCGCGCAGCGTTCGTATCTTCAATGTTGAAAGCTCGGGTGCGACGGCGTCTGCGAGCACGATCTTGTTATTCTTTGAATACTCTTCGCCGTCTATTTTTACCTCTGTGGTGCCGCTCTCGGTGTCGAGGGCGCAGGGCGTATTGTGTCTGTAAAGCTCTTCGAATATTGAATTTACCGCCTCGCAGCATCTTCCGCTCGTCACGTTCAGCCGTTCGTTGTCTGCGCTGCCCAGCCACACGGCCGCGCAGTCGGCGGAGGTGTAGGCTATGCAGTAGGAGTCCGTATTGCCCTCGGCATTTCCGCATGTGCCCGTCTTTGCGGCTATATCGCAGTCGTTCCGCTTAAGCCGTTTTGCCGTGCCGTCGGTCACAGCCGTTTTCAGCATGCCGTTCATCAGCGACGCCGTTCCCTGCGAAAATACTGCTACCCTGCTCTGCGGAGCGCGGTAGATCGCGTTTCCGCCTTTTAATGTCACTTCCTTTATGAATTTTGTGGTCGAATAGGCACCGCCGCCCGCAAAAGCCCTGTATTTTTCGCACAGCTGCGCAAGGGTAAGTCCGTGGCTCATGCCGCCGAGGGCGAGAGCGAGGTTTTTGTCGTCTTCCTCAAGGGTGATCCCGAGTCTCTGTGCGTATTTTTCGGCTTTGGCTAGGGTGAGTGCGTTCAGTGTCTTTACGGCGGGGATGTTGTAACTCTTTGCAAGCGCCTCGGCCGCGCTGATGTAACCGTGATACCTGCCGTCGTGGTTGGAGGGCGAATAGCCGCCGAAGTCGACCCTTTCGTCGGCGATCCTGGTTGCGGGGCAGATGAGTTTTTCCTCTATGGCGGGAGCATAAACGAGCAGCGGTTTTATGGTCGAGCCGGGCTGGCGTTTTGCGCCTGCTATGTCGCTGCGGTAGGCCTTTACGCCGCCGTCCTGCGAGGTGACTATCGCCGCGCAGTCGCAGCCTTCTTCTATACCGTCGATCACGTTTTGCAGATCTCTGTCGAGGTAGGTGATTACTTTTCCGCCGTCCAGCAGGCCGTAATAATCCAGTCCGAGCTTTTCAAGTTCGGAAAATACGGCGGAAATGTAATCGGCAAGGTCGTCCGCACCCGTCTGAGGGGCGGTAACTATTTCCTCTCTAAGCGCGCTTTCGTACTCCTTTTCGTCTATGAATGAACACTCGAGCATGGCTTTAAGTACGGTATTGCGCCGCTTTGCACACTTTTCCGCGTCGTTGTACGGCGAGTAGTTGTTTGGCGACGCGATAAGTCCGGCGAGCGCTGCAGACTGAGAAAGAGTGAGATTTTCAGCCGGTACGCCGAAGTAGAACCGCGCCGCGCTGTCCAGCCCGTAGCAGTTATGCCCGAAGTAGATGGTGTTGAGATACATTTCCAGTATTTCGTCTTTTGAATACATGCGCTCGAGTTTCTTTGTAAGTTTTATTTCCGTCAGCTTGCGCTTTATCGTCTTATCGCCCGTGAGGTGAGTGTTCTTTATCAGCTGCTGGCTTATGGTGGAGGCGCCCTGACTGAACGAATGCGTGGCGATGTTGGTGAACAGTGCCTTTATCATGCGCTTGTAGTTCAGCCCTCTGTGGCTGTAAAAATTTCTGTCCTCGGAGGCTATGAAGGCGTTGACCGTGTACGGCCTGAGCTGCTCTGTGCTCACGCTGCTGCGCTTTGCCTCCAGAGAGGCGTCGGCGATCTCTTCGCCGTTGCAGTCGCAAACGGTTATGGTGCGCGAATAGTCCGTAAGTCTGCTTTCGTCGAGCTTTGCGTCCTTTGTTATAAAGGCAAACACGGCGTAGCCCACGGCAACGGCTATCGCGGTGAGTGCGGCAAGCGTCAGTAATATGCCTAGTAACTTTTTCATCTCAATTTAGTATGCATAAATTGAGCATTTTGTTGCGATTTTATTTGAAAAATTTTTTCTTAGATTATATAATTGAATGTATAATGAGCAACGCTGAAAGACATTATCACATCGTTACATACGGCTGCCAGATGAACGTGCACGATTCCGAGAGGATCGCGGGCATGCTGTCCGAACTCGGCTACACGCAGATCGACGACATCGGCCTGGCCGACATAGTAGTTTTTAACACCTGCTGCATAAGAGAGAATGCCGAAAATCATGCCTACGGCAATATCGGCATGCTTAAAAAGCTCAAGGCTGCCCGCCGCGACATGATAATTGCCGTGGGCGGCTGCATGCCGCAGCAGATAGGCAAGGCGGACGTGCTGCACAAAAAGTTCCCCTATGTCGACATCATTTTCGGCACGCACAACCTGGGCAAGCTGAAAGATTATATCGAACTCAAACAGGGCAGGAAGAAGGCCGTCATAGAAATACAGGAGCGCGAAGGAGCGGTGACCGAGGACGACAGACCGCTGCGCACCAGCTATCCCAATGCGTGGATAAACATAATGTACGGCTGCAATAACTTCTGCAGCTACTGCATCGTGCCGTACGTGCGCGGCAGAGAGCGCAGCAGACGCTCGGAAAACGTAATCGCGGAGGCGCGTTCGCTCGTGGGCGAGGGGTATAAGGAGCTCACCCTGCTCGGGCAGAACGTCAATTCGTTCGCGTCCGGCGGCGGAGACGTGACTTTCCCCGAACTGCTGCGGGCGATAGCCGCGATAGACGGGAAATTCCGCCTGCGCTTCATGACGAGCCACCCCAAGGACTTTTCCGAGGAGCTGGCGCGCGCCATAGCCGGCGAACCGAAGATATGCAACTGCATCCATCTGCCCGTGCAGAGCGGTTCGGACAGGATACTTAAGGCAATGAACAGGAAATACACCTCCGCAGACTATCTGCGGAAGATAGATATCCTCAGAAAGTATGTGCCCGACTGCGCGGTCACGACCGACCTCATAGTGGGATTTCCGGGTGAAACCGACGAAGATTTCAGAGACACGCTCGCGCTTGTTAAAAAGGTCGGCTTTTCCTCGGCATTCACGTTCGTGTACTCTAAAAGGGAGGGTACGGCAGCTGCGAAGATGCCGGGCCAGATACCCGAAGAGGTGTCAAAGGCAAGGATCATGGAGCTGGTGGAACTGGTAAATTCGCTCACGCGCGAACACAGCGCGAAGTACGTGGGCAGGACGTGCGAGATCCTGTGCGAGGGATACGACGAAAAGCGCGGGCTGTACCTCGGCAGGGACGAGTACGGCAGGATGGGATATTTCAAAGGGGACGATTCGCTCATCGGCAGCTTTGTCAACATCAGGGTCAATGAAGCGAACGGCGTTTCGCTGATGGGCGAAACGGTAAAGTGAGATCCGTTTACGGGGTAATTCAGAATTTATGGCACTTTCACCTATGATGAGCCACTACCTTTCCGTGAAGGAAAAGTATAAGGACTGTATAGTATTTTACCGCCTCGGCGACTTTTACGAAATGTTCTTCGAGGACGCCGAAAAGGCGTCGAAACTTTTAGACCTCACGCTCACGGGCAGGGACTGCGGGCTGGAAAAGCGCGCGCCGATGTGCGGCGTGCCCTACCACGCTGCAGACAATTACATAGCAAAGCTCGTTGAGCTCGGCGAAAAGGTGGCCATCTGCGAACAGCTTGAAGATCCCGCCTCGGCAAAGGGAATCGTCGCGCGCGACGTGATAAGGGTGGTAACTGCGGGCACCGTGACCGACGAAAAGCACCTCGACGAAAAGTCTGCAAGCTATGTGTGCAGCGCCTGCCTGTGCGAAGGCACGGCCGCGCTGGCGTGGGCCGACATTACTACAGGCGAGTTCTGCGCCGCGGAATACGAGGGTGACGGTGCTGCCGCCCAGGCCGTCGCGCAGATGATAAAGCTCTCGGTAAAAGAGGTAATAAGCGACGATAATTTCATAATGGAGACGCGCTCAATGCCCGAAGTTTCGCGCGGGGTGCTGCCGAAGTTTTCCTCCTACCCCGCATGGGCGTACGGCTATTCCGCGGCGGAGCGCGCGCTGTGCGGACAGTTCGGCGCAAAGTCGCTTGCCGCGTTTTCGGTGAGCGGGCACAAAGCTGCCATAAGCGCCGCAGGCGCGCTGCTGGAATATCTTAAAGAGACGCAGAAGCACGCGCTTAAAAATATAGACGGCATAAGGTACATCGCCCCCGACAGCTTTATGCGGCTGGATACTACCGCCATACGCAACCTCGAGCTTGTAAAGACGCTTGCCGAAGGCAAGAAGTACGGTTCGCTGCTGTGGCTGCTCGACAAGACCCGCACGAGCATGGGTGCAAGGCTGCTCAGCAGCTGGATACTCTCCCCGCTTGCAGAGCCGCAGCAAATAAATTACCGCCTCGACGGCGTAGACGAATTCTTCGGCGCGCCCGTCGTGATGCTCTCCGTCTCCGAACTGCTTGCGGAGGTGAAGGATATAGAGCGGCTTGCGGGCAAGATCTCGAACGATAACATAATGCCGCGCGACTGCCTTGCGCTTGCGCGCTCGCTCTCCGTTATACCCAATCTTAAATTCCAGCTGGCCGGCTTTATCTCGCAGGCGGTAAAGGACATCTCAGACGGGCTTGTGGATCTCAGCGACGTGGGCGAGTTGATAGACAGTGCAATAGAGCAGGAAAAGACGCCGGCAAACTTAAAGGACGGCGGCTATATAAGGAGCGGATTCAATGCAAAGCTCGACGAGCTGCGCGACATAAAGGATCACGGCAAGGACATCATACTCAAGATCGAGGCGCGCGAACGGGACGCTACGGGAATACGCACGCTTCGCATAGGCTATAACCGGGTGTTCGGCTACTACATCGAGGTATCCAAGTCATTCAAAGACAAGGTGCCCATGTCATACCAGCGCAGGCAGACGCTTGCAAATTCCGAGAGGTACACCACCGACGAGCTCAAGGAGATCGAGGAAAAGATCCTGTCGAGCGAGGACGGCGCGCTCAGGCTGGAGGCGGAGCTGTACGAGCAGATAAAGGCAGTGCTTGCCTCAAACATAAACAATTTCAAAAAGTTGTCTGCGGCAGTGGCGCGGCTGGACGTGCTCATATCGTTTGCGCAGGTCGCCAAGAGCAACAAATACGTGCGCCCCGTCATCGTCCCGCAGGAGAGCCCGCTCGTGATACGCGAGGGCAGGCATCCCGTGGTCGAGATGATATCCAAGGAACGGTTCGTGGCAAACGACACGCTGCTCGACGAGGGCGAAAACAGGACGATGATAATAACCGGGCCGAACATGGCGGGCAAGAGCACCTACATGCGTCAGACGGCGCTCATCACGCTGATGGCCCACATAGGCAGCTTCGTGCCTGCAAAGTCCGCCGAGATCCCGATCGTTGACAGGATATTCACCAGGGTGGGCGCCAGCGACAACCTGATATTCGATCAGAGCACGTTCATGGTGGAGATGATAGAGGTGGCGTCCATTCTGCAGAACGCCACAAAGAACAGTCTGCTCATTCTTGACGAGGTCGGCCGCGGCACGAGTACTTACGACGGACTCAGCATTGCCTGGGCAGTGATCGAAAATCTCACGCAGAAGGTGGGAGCAAAGACGATGTTTGCCACGCACTACCACGAGCTCACCGAACTGGAAAACAGGATGGAGGGCGTCAAGAATTACAAGATTGCAGTAAAGGAAATAAACGGCAGCGTCGTCTTTCTGCGCAAGATAATGCGCGGCGGCGCCAACCGCAGCTTCGGCATAGAGGTGGCGGCGCTTGCCGGCGTGCCGGCAGACGTCACCGACAGGGCCAAGCAGATACTAAAAATGGTCGAGCGGCGCGAGGGTGCGGCGGTCAGAAACGTCGAAGACGAGGAGGAGAGGCAGCCTTCGGAGGTGGAGCGCATCCTGCGCGAGACGGACATGAACTCCATATCGCCCATGCAGGCGTTCATGCTGCTCTCTGACCTGGTGGAAAAAGTCAAGTAAGGTGATAAGCATGGCCAAGATAAATATACTTACCAAAGATATTTACAACAGAATAGCCGCAGGAGAGGTGGTCGACAGGCCCTATTCCGCGCTTAAAGAGCTGGTGGAAAATTCGCTCGACGCAGGCGCCACGGAAATTACCATATACGTGGAAAAGGGCGGCAAGCAGCTCATAAGGGTGTGCGACAACGGCTGCGGGATAGAACCTGACGATATGCGCACCGCTTTCATTCCGCACGCGACCAGCAAGGTCTCTTGCGTGGAGGACCTCGACAGGATAACGACGCTTGGTTTCCGCGGCGAGGCGCTTGCGAGCATCGCGTCCATTTCCCGCACGGAGATCGTTTCCCGCACCGATGGCAACGAGGCTTGCAAGGTGGTCTGCGAGGCGGGCTATACGGGCAAGGTCGTGCCCGCCGCTCTCGACAGGGGCACTGAGGTCAGCGTATACAATCTCTTTTACAATACGCCCGTGCGTGCCAAATTCTTAAAGACGGACAAGGCTGAAGAGAGCGACATACACAGCTTTGTCAACCGCTTCGTGCTCGGCAACCCGAAAGTCAGGTTCAAGTACTATGCCGACGGCAAACTCAGGCTCGAATCCTTCGGTAACGGGCTCGATGAGGCTATAGTTCAGGTCTATGGTGCAAAGACGATACCAGAGTGTTTCAGGATAGACGCCGAAAAGAACGGCATCCGCATACACGGTTTTATAGGCAATCAGAATTTTTTCCGCTCGAGCAAGAGCGGGCAGAGCCTGTTCCTCAACGGCAGGTACATCGTGAACAATACGATAGCGTCGGCAATAAACAATGCCTATGCCAGCTATCTCATGAAGCGGCAGTATCCGTTCTACGTGCTGTTCGTAGACGTTCCGATAGATATGGTGGACGTTAACGTGCATCCCAACAAGGCTGACGTTCGTTTTGTCGATCCCAGGGAGGTGTACGGCGCTGTCTATTCGGTGGTTTCCGGCGTTCTTGACGGCACGGCCAAGGCCGCCGACTTTGTGGTCGATTATGCGCGCGTGCCGGAAGTGAAGTCGTATAAGCCGCAGCAGACGACGGTGAAAGAATTTGTGGCTCCTTCAGCTTCGGAGGACGGAGCTGAAGCCGCCGTATCCCGTCGTGAAGGCCAGACGGATGCTCCCGTGCAGTCAAGCGTTCGCGGCGGAGAGGGTGCCGCCGCGAACGCGACGTCATCCAAGCCGCCGCTCATAAAGGATGACCGCCGCCCCGAAGATTACGAACCTTTCATCCTCGCTTCGAGCAGGGTGCCCGTAAAGGAAAAATATAACCCTCCCAAGTATGCCGACAGGGAGAGGGACTATCCTCTCTATGCATATTATTCCACGGATATAAAGTCTGAGCATGAACTCGGCGTGGGAGTCCCCCGCTACGAAGAGCCCGGCCCGGGCGAGTTCCCGTTCAGACAGATAGAGCGGCCCGATCATTCCGACGAAAAGTTCAGGTGCAGCGAGTATACCTATAAGGGCGACATGTTCAACACTTATCTTATATTCGAGCGCGAGGACGATGTCTACATTATCGATCAGCACGCCGCGCACGAGCGAGTGATCTATGAGCGCCTGAAAAAACAGATGGCCGACAGGCGTGTTCCCCGCCAGGGAATGCTCATTCCGTACCTGTTCAGGCTTTCTCCGGAAGAATACTCTTTCATGAGCCAGAATCTGGAAGCGGTGCGTTCAATGGGCTTCGATATCGAGCCGTTCGGCGTGGATGCGTTCCGAGTGTGCGAAGTTCCCGTGGATCTGTATGACATGAACTTTGAAGAGTTCTTTGCCGAGTTGTTTTCCGACCTTGACGGACTGAAAGCCATAAAGGTCGAGGATATCCTGAAAGACAAGATAGCCATGACTGCGTGCAAACATGCGGTCAAGGGCGGTAAAAAACTTACCCCGCGCGAGGCATACGAACTGCTTAAAGATATGAACTGCGATATGGGGCTGAAGTGCCCGCACGGCCGCCCGGCAGTCGTTAAGCTCACAAAAAAGCAGATCGAAAAGATGTTCAAAAGGATAGTATAATGGCGCAGGTGCTTGTAATTTGCGGGGCGACTGCCACCGGCAAGACGGCGCTTGCGGCAAAGTGTGCGAAGCAGCTCGGCAGTGCCGTGATCTCGGCCGATTCACAGCTCGTATACAGGGGTCTTGACATCGGTACGGCAAAGCCCTCTGAAGGCGAGATGCTCGGTGTGGAGCACTACATGATAGATGTTGCCTCGCCTTGCGACGAATACAGCGTGTCGGACTACCGCAACGCGGCGCTTCCGATAGTCGAAAATTTTGTTAAGGCCGGCAAAGTTCCGGTGATCTGCGGCGGGACTGGCTTTTATATCAATTCGTTGCTGTTTGATTGCAGTTACGGGAACGTCGCCGCCGACAGGACATTGCGCGAAAAATACGAACGTCTTGCCGAAGAGAGGGGCAGAGAGTATGTCTACGGACTGCTCAAAGCCGCTGACCATGCTTCTGCGGAGAAGCTGCACCCGAACGATCTGAAAAGGGTGGTGCGGGCGCTTGAGATCTGCGAGTCAGGCGGCGTAAAAAAATCAGACATAAACGACAGTTTCAGGTCGCGGTTCGAATATCTTGCCGTTTGCACGGACTATGACCGCGAAAAACTCTACGACCGCATAAACGCGCGCGTGGACATGATGTTCGAGGCCGGATTGCTTGAAGAGGTCGAAGGGCTGCTCGCCCGCGGCATAGACGAAAACTTCCGCTGCATGCAGGCGATAGGCTATAAAGAAGTAGTCTTTTGCCTTAAAAATAGGCTTTCGCAGAGTACTATGCGTGACATGATAAAACAAAATACGCGCAGATACGCCAAGCGGCAGATTACATTTTTCAAAAAGTTGCCGGGACTTATACGGCTTTCGCCCGAAGAGGCGACGGCTGAAAAAATAATCGGGATGCTGTGATTACTGATATGACGGACAAGATCGGATATATAAAAGAATGTGAAAAAAAGCTTAAAGGACTGTTCGCCGAGATAGACGAGACGGCCTTTTTCAATCAGTCAAAGGTGTGCGAGGCGTTTGCCCATAACCGCATTGCCGAAAGGCACTTTGCGGGCACCACGGGCTACGGCTACGGCGACGAGGGACGCGACAGTCTCGGCGCGGTGTTCGCCGAGGCGTTCGGGGCTGAGGCCGGCATAGTCTCTCCGCACATGCTTTCGGGCACCCACGCGCTTACCGTCGCCCTGTTTGGTTTGCTCAGGCCTGGCGACACGCTGCTGTGCATAAGCGGCATGCCGTACGACACCATCCGCGGCGTTATCTACGGCGATGGCAACGGTTCTCTTAAAGATTTCGGCATAAAGTTTGCCTGCACCGACCTCGACGGCGGGGGCAAGTTCGACAGGGACGCGATTGCGCGTAAGCTCGGCGGCGCGACGGTAGTGTATATACAGCGCTCGCGCGGGTACGAGCTTCGCGACGCCTTTTCGATAGATGAAATAGGCGAAATCATTTCTTTTGTGCGCGCAAACGGCTTTAACGGCTGCATCTTTGTGGATAACTGCTACGGAGAATTTGTCGAAAAACGCGAGCCCGTGCAGGTCGGCGCCGACATAATCGTCGGATCGCTTATAAAAAATCCCGGCGGCGGGCTTGCGCAGACGGGCGGCTACATCTGCGGCAGAGCCGGGTACATCGACATGATCGGCAAGAGGCTTACCGCCCCTTCGATAGGGTTGGAAGTGGGCTCGCATGCGGCCGGATATCAGTATTATTACCAGGGCTTCTTCCTTGCGCCGCATACCGTTGCTCAGGCCTTAAAATGCAGCCTGCTCATCGGCGAGGCGATGGCGGGGCTGGGCTACCGGAACTATCCCGCCGCGGGCGAGCTTCCGCGCGACCTCACGCGCGCGATTGAATTCGGCGATGCGGATAAGATGGTAAACTTCATACGGGAAGTGCAGTACGCCTCGCCCGTGGATGGGTTCGTCACCTGCGAGCCGTGGGATATGCCCGGTTATGACGACAGGATAATCATGGCCGCCGGGACTTTTGTTTCGGGGGCTTCGATAGAGTTGTCTGCCGACGGACCGGTCAAACCTCCATATATTGCCTATTTTCAGGGCGGTCTTACGTACGAACACGGCAGGTACGCGCTTATGAAGATACTGGACAAACTCATGTAAAATCGTAGGCGGCGCAGAAGCGTCGCCGCACTCGTCTATGACAAGCTCACGCCTAACTGCCACAAGGTAAAAACGCTTTATATATCTTGTTGACTAGCAAAACAGGATATGGTATAATAAGTAAGAAAAGTAACACTAATTATACTATAAGGAGCAAAAAATGGAGAATTTTCCCGAAGGTAAGTTTCTGGCTACGGTAAAAATCGGGCCTAAAGGCCAAATCGTCATTCCCAAAGAGGTGCGGGATATGTTTTCGCTGAATTCAGGCGATTCCTTGGTCTTGATGGCAGACAAAGGACAAGGTATTGCTTTGCAGCCGTTTTCTTATGTTGAATCGTTTTGGAATGCCGTCAATCACGCTAAAAACGGAGATGAAGAGCAAAAATGAATGCACTTGAAGTAAATGGATTGACGAAAGTATATCCTGAATTTACGCTTGATAAAGTCAGTTTTTGCGTACCGCAGGGGCATATATCCGGGCTTATCGGAAGAAACGGCGCAGGGAAAAGCACGACTATAAAAGGTATCTTACGGCTCATTGCGGCAGAAGGAAATGTTGCCGTCTTTGGTAGAGATATTATTAAAGACGAAATGGCTGTCAAACAGATGATCGGCTATGTGGGCGGCGGCTTTCGATATTATCCTATGAACACGCTTATCGCTATCCGCAAAGCCTACGGGCCTTTCTATCCGACGTGGGATCAGGGCAAGTATGAAAAATTCCTTGCGCAATTTGAACTGTCTGAAAGGAAAAAGGTAAAGGAACTCTCCGAAGGGATGAAAGTAAAATTTGCGCTTGCTCTCGCCCTTTCGCACGGAGCAAAGTTGCTCATTATGGACGAACCGACAAGCGGGCTTGACCCGCTTTCGCGCGAAGAGCTTTGCGACATCATTTTACAACTTGTGCGTGAAGAAGGCGTTTCCGTACTCTTTTCCACGCATATCACGTCCGACCTGATGCGAATTGCCGACGACATCGTCTATATATCGCAGGGAAAAATTCTTGCGGCGTGTCCGCTGAAAGAATTGCTTGGTAAATATAAGTTAGCGCATTTTTCTTCTCTTGCAGAAGCAACGGTGGCAAATGCAATCGGCGTCAAGTCAGTAAAAGACGGATACGAAGGACTGCTCCCGCGTGATGCTAAAATATTAAGCGGCGTTACTCTTTCAGACGCAACAATCGACAATATCATAGTGCATTTGGAAAAGGCAAATGCGGGGGAAAGATATGGTTAATCTGATCAAAAAAGAATTAGCACTTTGTATGCACCCTACGGCTTTTATCTTTCTCTTCTTTGCCGCCCTTGTATTTGTGCCGAATTATCCGTATGAAGTCATTTTCTTTTTCTCTTGCCTTTCGGTATTTTTCTGCTGTATGATGACAAGGGAA
>DVIK01000021.1 GCA_018711385.1 Candidatus Coproplasma avistercoris | reverse complement strand
CTCCCCTGCCAGCCGTCTGCATTATTATGCAGGCGGTTTTTTACACGCAACGACAGCCCTGCGGGCTGTTTGCGCAGAACGCTATCGCGCCTTCGGCGAACGTCGACAGAGAGCAGCTAATTTCCGAAGGCCGCTCACGTCGTAGGGGAAGTCTGCTCCTGATCGCCGTCGGGTACGGGGATTGTTATCATTATCCCCGAACCGTCGCCCACCACCGTGGGAAGTTTGCCGTCCCACTTGGAGAGATATTCCAGGTACTGGATGTATTGGAGCACCAGCTCCTTGCCGGCATTGTCGTCGTCCCACGTTATGTCGTAGCCGAGCGAACCGTCTTCGCCGGTGATCTCCGTCACCTGATAACCGAGCGTGCGCGCAAGCTGCACTATCTTTATGGAAGCCGAATAGGCCTCAGCCTCGGCAATGGCCTTCTGCGCGTTGGCCTCGCCCTGAGCCTGCTCCAGCCTTGCCTCCGCCTCGCGCTTGGCAACTTCGAGCTGCTGCTCGGCCTTGATTATCGCAGCCTCTTTTTCGCGCTCGGCTATCATCTGCGCTTCGACGGCGGCTTCGTATGCATCGGTAAAACCTATATCCGTGAGCACTGCGGTGCGCACGTTGACATAGTAGCTCTCGTCTATCCTCGCCATTATGCTGTCGGTCACGTCCTTGGAAAGCTGCGCCCTGCCCTGAATTATCTGCTCGGCGGTATTCTCCGCCATGACGCTCTTCATCGCGTCGATGGCAACGCTCTCTATGCGGCTGTTAAGTATGTCGAGGGACCCGTATGTATTGGCAATCTCTATTACTTTGGAGGTATCTATCTGGTACTGCACGGTAAGTTCGACGTCCATCGTCTGCGCATCGTTTGAGTATGCAGGCGTGACTATCGAAAGATCCTGCACCTTCGCATCGTACACGGAGTAGCTCTCCGTCATCCAGAAATCAAAGTACGTGCCCGCGGTGCGCACGCTGCGTGCCTCGCCCAGGTGCTTCACCACCGCCACCTCGCCGGCGTCGACGGTGTGAAAACTGAACGGTATGAAGATGAGCAGCACTGCAAACGCGCCGCCCGCGGCTATAAGCGATATGCTCTTTACATCTTTCAACCCTTCAGATCTGCCGCCCTCCTTCTTCTTCATGATGAAAAAGATGCCGGAGCCTATTCCGCCCAAAGCGAGCAGCGCAAATATTATGCCTACTATTAAGCCTATCATATTTTCCCTCTCTGAATAAAAATTTATTTTTTTATTTCACCTTTGCAAACGAACCGAAAGTTTCGTTTACAGTTTCAACGAATGCGAATGTATCGTCGTATTTTTTAAGTATGCTTCTGAAATCCACCAGCTGCCGCTTGTTCACAACACAGACGATCACAGTCCTGTCGCCGTTGCTGTATACGCCCTTTGCGGGAAGTTTGGTGGCGCCGTGGTGCAGCTTCTTGATTATCTCGGCGTCTATCTCCTCTGCATGGGTCGTCACGATGAAGAACTTATACGCCGATTTCGAACCCTTAATTATGGCGTTGCCGACATAGCTCGAAAGGAAGCAATAGAGCATGCACAGGCACACCGGTTTGTAGTTGTAGATAACTTCGCCCCCTTCGCCCGTCTCGGTATAGACAAAGTACGAAGCAACGGCGATAGCCGCATTTATAGCAAAATTTATCCAAAAGAAATTAAGCATTGGCGCACGCAGACTTACATACTTGGCTATTATATCTGCCCCGCCCGTAGAGGAATTGCGACGAAACGCCACGCCATAAACAAAGCCGCCGATCGCACCGGCTATAAGCGCAGGGAATATAGTATCTACCCCCTGAGCATCATACTGAAAATCTGAAAGATCCACTACACCGAGTATTAGCACGAAAAGAGAATACGCTACCGAAAAAATCGATGTCTTGATTGCAAAATCGCGGGAAATAAAGAAAAACGAAAATATGCACAGCGGCACATTGATTATAAGAGTAAAATAGCCGACACTGAACCCTGCTTTATACTCTATCATTGTGGCTATACCGTTTATTCCCGCAGGAGCAAACTGGTTTTTTATAATAAACAATTCATAATTGAAAGCAAACAATAACGCAAGGCCCACCATTATGAGGCAGTCGAGCAGGAGCATACGCAGTTTGCGTTTATCAAATTTAGGTTTATCCATAAATGCCATTAAACCTCGTCAACCAATAAATTACCGGCATGCGCCACAGACATACGCCCGCGGCAGATTATGCGGCTATGGCGGTCAGACGTTAACTTCTCCGCTCTTGCCGAGCAGCGGCCTGTTTGCTTCGAGTATAGGATCGATCTCGTTTGCGACAAATTCGGTCACCTGCGAGGGCGCACGGCCTACAAACTTTTTCGCGTCGAGGATCTCGCCGAGCCTGTCTTTGACGGGCGCAAACATTTCGTCCGCCCTGATAAGCTCGATCAGGTTGTTCTCGCCGCCGTTGACCTTTACGTTTTCGCCCGCTTTCATCGAAAGGACGCGTATACGCTCGTGCAGGTCCTGCCTGTTGCCGCCCGCCTTCACGCACTCCATCATTATGTTTTCGGTAGCCATGAACGGGAGCTCGGCGGCGATATGTTTTGCTATCACCTTGTCGTAAACGACGAGGTTTTCGGATACGTTCATATAGATATTGAGTATGCCGTCAAGCGCGAGGAACGCCTGGGCATTGACTATCCTGCGGTTGGCGGAATCGTCCAGCGTGCGCTCGAACCACTGCGTACCGGCGGTGATCGCGCTGTTCACGGGAAGCGAGATCACGAACCTCGCAAGCGAACCCATTCTTTCACAGCGCATGGGATTACGCTTATAGGCCATCGCAGAAGAGCCCACCTGCGACTTTCCGAACGGCTCCTCTATCTCCTTCATGTTCTGCAACAGCCTTATATCGTTGGAGAACTTATAGGCGCTCTGTGCTATCTGCGAGAGCACGCACAGCACGTTGTAGTCGAATTTTCTCGGATAGGTCTGACCGGTCACTCCGTAGACCTTTTCAAAACCGAGCTTTTCAACAACTTTCTTTTCAAGCTCTTTGACTTTGCTCTCGTCGCCGTCGAACAGCTCCATGAAGCTCGCCTGCGTGCCGGTGGTGCCCTTTACTCCACGCAGCTTGAAGGAGGCGAACAGGTTTTCGAGATTATTGTAGTCCATGGAAAGGTCCTGCAGCCACAGCGTTGCGCGTTTGCCGACGGTAGTCAGCTGGGCGGGCTGCAGATGGGTAAACCCGAGCGTGGGCAGGTCCTTATATTTCAGGGCGAACGCGCACAGTTTATCCATCACGTTCACGAGCTTTTCCTTTATGATATTGAGCGCGTCGTACATGATGATGAGTTCGGAATTGCAGTCTACAAAACAGCTCGTCGCGCCGAGGTGGATTATGGGCGCGGCAGATGCGGCCTGGTCGCCGAATGCATGCACGTGCGCCATGACGTCGTGGCGCAGCTCGTGCTCATACTTTGCCGCCGCCTCGAAGTCGATGTCATCGGCGTGCCGCTTCATGTCTTCGATCTGTGCCCGCGTTATGTTCAATCCGAGCTCCATCTCCGACTCGGCAAGCGCAATCCACAGTTTTCTCCACAGTCTGAAACGCTTCAGGTCGGAAAAGTTTTCGCTCATCTCGCGGCTGGCGTACCTTGTAATGAGAGGATTTTCGTAAACGGTGTTGTCCATAAAATATCTCCGGAAAGTAAAATTATCTAATTGAAATCAATGCCGCTTTCTCTTTTCGAGGAAGCGCTTTATCAAAGCCACGGCGAGCGCCGTGCCAGATACCGCCGCATTCAGGCAACCCACCCCGAGCACGACGGCGCCTGCGAGCACGCGCGCGCCCCTGTCGTCTGCCGAAGCCGGCAGGCCCGCAGCGGTAAAATAAATGCCCAGCCCGACGGCTATGCACACGACAGCCGCCGCAAGAAATGCCGAGAGCACTACAATGGTTGTTTTCTCCGACGACATAACGTCACACCTTTCTGGGTTCGGGGTAATTCACCCCGAACGTTTCGCATGTGACCTTTTTGATGACCTGAGGTTTCAGCGGCTTGTCGCGGAAGTCGGTACGGGCAGACGCTATCCTGTCTACCACGTCCATGCCCTCTACAACCTTGCCGAAGGCGGCATACTGCCCGTCGAGATGTGCGGCGTTTTTGTGCATGATGAAAAACTGCGAGCCTGCGCTGTCGGGCATCATGGTGCGCGCCATCGATAGCACGCCGCGCAGATGCTTGATGTCGTTCTCTCTGAAACCGTTCATGGCAAATTCGCCCTTGATCGAATAACCCGGGCCGCCGGCGCCCGTGCCTGCGGGGTCGCCGCCCTGAATCATGAAGCCCTCTATCACCCTGTGAAAGGTAAGCCCGTCGTAAAACCCGCTCTTTGCCAGACTGAGAAAGTTGTTTACCGTGTTGGGAGCCTTGTCGGGGTACAGTTCGGCAACTATCCTGCCGCCGTCCTCCATCTCTATGATGACTCTGGGATTGTTCATCGTTCTTCCTCCTTTCGCTATTCGAGTTCGGAAAATTTCTGCAACCTGACGTTCGCCTCGTTGAAAAGTTTTACCGAAAAGTCGTCGGGATAACCCTCCTTGTAGACGACGCGCCTGATGCCTGAATTTATTATTATCTTCGCGCAGATCACGCAGGGCTGATGGGTGCAGTACAGAGTACAGCCCTCCACGCTCGAACCCACGCGCGCCGCCTGGATTATGGCGTTCTGTTCGGCATGCACGGCGTAACATATCTCCTGCATCGTGCCGCTCTCTATGCCCATCTTTATGCGCAGGCACTCGCCCTTGTCGACGCAGCTCTTTATGCCCTGCGGCGCACCGTTATACCCGGTCGCGATTATGCGCTTGTCGCGCACTATGACCGCTCCGACGTGCCGGTTGGGCTTGAAACAGCTCGACCAGTTGCCTATATGCTCGGTAAGGTCCATAAATCTTATATCCCATTTATCCATAAGCAGCCTCATACATGTCAAAAGGTTTATTTCATTCTAACATAATTTTCCTGAGATTGCAATTTTTTATAATAATCTGTTTAACTTTAATTATCGTCGTTTATAAATTTACTGTACAAAAATCTTAGTCTTATTCGGAGGAACTTTTATGAACATAAAACCTTTGTTCGACAAAGTTGTCGTTGAACCTGTAAAGGCCGAAGAGAAGTCCAAAGGCGGCATAATCCTTACCGCCGCGGCACAGGAAAAGCCCGCGACCTGCACCGTCGTGGCCGTAGGCCCCGGCGGGATCGTAGACGGCAAAGAAGTCAAGATGCAGGTAAAGCCCGGCGACAAAGTGCTCCTTTCCAAATACAGCGGAACGGAAGTAAAAGTCGACGGCAAGGAATACACGATAATCCGTCAGAGCGACATTCTGGCGATAGTTGAATAACCGGGAGGATCTAACAAAAATGGCTAAACAGATAAAGTATGGCGACGAAGCCAGAAAGGCGCTTGAAAAAGGCGTTAACGTAATTGCAGACACCGTTAAAATAACGCTCGGCCCCAAGGGCAGGAACGTAGTGCTCGACAAAAAGTTCGGCGCTCCCCTGATCACCAACGACGGCGTTACGATAGCCAAGGAAATAGAGCTTGAAGACCCGTTCGAAAACATGGGCGCCCAGCTCGTGAAGGAAGTTTCCACCAAGACGAACGACGTTGCGGGCGACGGCACCACCACCGCCATGCTGCTTGCACAGGCCATCATCCGCGAAGGCCTCAAAAACCTTGCCGCGGGTGCAAACCCCATCATTCTTAAAAAAGGTATTGCAGCAGCCGTGGACACGGCAGTGGAAAAGATCAAGTCCATCTCCAAGCCCGTGGAAAGCAAGCTCGCCATCTCGCAGGTGGCATCCATCTCCGCAGGCGACGCAAGCGTGGGCGAACTCATCGCCAACGCCATGGAGATAGTCGGCAAGGACGGCGTGATCACCGTCGAAGAGGGCAAGTCAATGACCACCGAACTTACCACCGTAGAGGGCATGCAGTTCGACAGAGGCTATGCTTCCGCCTACATGGTCACCAACACCGAAAAGATGGAAGCAGTTCTCGATAACCCCTACATCCTCATCACCGACAAAAAGATCTCTTCCCTTCAGGAAATACTTCCTATAATAGAACCCATCGCGCAGCAGGGCGCAAGGCTGCTCATAATTGCAGAAGACGTCGAAGGCGACGCGCTTGCAGCGCTCATCGTGAACAAGCTCAAGGGCGTGCTCAACTGCGTTGCGGTTAAGGCACCCGGCTTCGGCGACAGAAGGAAGGCGATGCTCGAAGACATAGCCATCCTCACGGGCGGCACCGTAGTCTCCTCCGACCTCGGCTACGAGTTCAAGAACGTAACCATGGATATGCTCGGCAGGGCGGCCCAGGTCAAAGTCGATAAGGACAACACCACCATCATCAACGGCGCCGGCGAAAGCGACGCAATAAAGGCGCGCGTGGCCTCCATCAAGGCGCAGATAGCCGAAACCACCTCCGATTACGACAGAGAGAAGCTGCAGGAACGCCTTGCAAAACTTGCCGGCGGCGTGGCAGTCATAAACGTCGGCGCGGCGACCGAAGTAGAGATGAAGGAAAAGAAGCTGCGCATAGAGGACGCGCTCTCCGCTACCCGCGCGGCAGTCGAAGAGGGCATCGTTCCCGGCGGCGGTACCACCCTTCTTGCCTGCATACCCGAGATAAAGAAACTTGCCGACAAGCTCGAAGGCGACGAAAAGACGGGCGCGCAGATAGTTCTCCGCGCGATAGAGGAACCCGTACGCCAGATAGCCAAGAACGCCGGCCTCGACGGCTCGGTGATAGTCAACAACATACTCACCTCCAAGAAGGCAAACTACGGCTTCGACGCACTCAAAAACGAGTACACCGACATGGTTGCGAGCGGCATAATCGACCCCACCAAGGTCACCCGCTCCGCGCTCCAGAATGCGGCTTCCGTGGCCGCAACGCTGCTCACGACGGAAAGCATCGTCACCGACATCCCCACTCCCCCCGCACCTGCGGCCCCCAACCCCGACATGGGCGGAATGTATTGATCGAAAAAAACTGAAATTAAAGCTCCGCGCTTCGGCGCGGAGCTTTTTTTGAGATAGGTGAATTATACTATTAAGTGCAACAGATAAAGAATAAAAAAGCAGTTCATACAAATCTGTGGTAAAA
>DVIK01000020.1 GCA_018711385.1 Candidatus Coproplasma avistercoris | reverse complement strand
CTCGCTCATCTCGCTGCGGCACGCACAGCGGGTGTCCGCTGTGCTATGAAATGCCGTGCTCGTCCCTCAGGCAGGGGAACCACGATTGCGGCACAAAATTATTTACAAATATGCCCCGCCACGGGCCGAGTGGCCAGGGGCGCCACGATTATACAATGTGCACATGCATATATTGACAAATGCGCATATGGGTATTAAAATATAGGCAAGGAGGCAGAATATGAAGAAATTGCTTGCGTTGCTGTGTGCCGTCATGCTCATTTGCGCTCCGCTTGTTGCGTGTGCGGGCGGCGATACGGAACAGGACGAAAGCGGCGGAATAACCGCGCCCGGCACCGATACGGATACCGACGGCGGGGACCAGGACCCGCCCGCCGTCACGCAGGAGCCCATCGTCTACGACGACGCCCTCGAAACCGAGATAGAGGAGCTGTATAAAGAGGTTGACGAGGCGTCCGACGGCGTGCTGCACAGTTTCGGGGTGTACGGCGGCTATACCGCCGTGGTGGAACTCAATTCCTACCTTGCGCCGGACATGAAGGTGTTTACCGCGGCGGGTAAGCAGTTCGTGTTCCCTACATGCGCCGAGGTGCGCGCCTATAACGGCGGAAAATTATATACCGTTGCGCAGGCTTACGAGAACGGATTTCTCTCCGGGGAAGACGTCGCGGACATATACCGCCGCTTCAATCGGCTGAATTACGGTTGCGAAGAGGGATTCGACCCCTCGGTGATAGATGTTATAAAGAACGCTTATGCCGAAAATCACAATACAACAGCGGATAATGTATTTGTGGATATCCGCGGCGTATACGGCGACGCCTATGCGCTGTGGGTGAATGAAAGGGGCAGCGGCTCGGCTCAGGTTTTAACGCACGAAGTGGTTGCAAACGTGCTTTTCGTTTACGGCTCCTCATGGTCGCCGGAAGTATATTGCGACGGAGATTTTTACAGTTTATCCGAGGCCTATAAACAGGGACTGCTTTCCCGCAACGACGTAATAGACCTGCGTAAGCATTATTCGTTGTATGGGATATTCAGTCGCCTGAGCATAGATTCCCTGACCGATGAGGTGGCTGTGAAAGTATGCGAGTATATGGAGGACAAATATAACACATATGTTGATCCCGAGGATATATCGCTGGAAATTTATGCAGTTCTGGGAAACGGGCTCTATGATGTTTTTGGCGGTGAACCTGCATATGTAATGTTTGTAAACGGCCCGTGGGTTACAGGTGCTACGCCTCACACCGACACAATAGGAGGCGTGGAATTTCAGTACAGCGACGGATTTTCACTATTGTATTATTCCGATAGCAGATTCCATTCATTGGAAGAGATGTACGAAAACGGGATGAGCGTCGAAACTCTTGCAATGATAAATTACTACTATAAAAATCGGATCATATCGGTGGTGTAAATTCTTTTATAAAATGCAAAGAGCGGCGGGCGCAACAGCCCGCCGTTTTTTGAAAAGCAATTCTATATTTGCCGTCAGACATTGTAGTGCCTCGGGCCGAAGATGGATGTGCCCAGGCGCACCATGTTCGAGCCGCACTCCACGCACAGCTTCCAGTCGCCGCTCATGCCCATGGAAAGGTACTTTATGTCCCCGCTTTCGCCGCGCAGCCTTTCATACAGCGCGCGCATCTTCTTTGCCAGCGGGCGCAGCACGCCCTCGTCGTCGGTGAAGGGCAGCATCGCCATCAGTCCCTCGATTTTAAGCGCGGGCAGCGCCGATATCGCCCTGAATACCTTTTCGCCGTCGTTGTATTCAAAGCCGCCCTTGCTCTCTTCGTTGCCTATGTTTATCTGTATCAGGCAGCGCGAGGTCACGCCCGCTCGCTCGCTGCGCTTGGAGAGCTCTTCGGCAAGCTCGAACCTGTCTACCGACTGGTAAAGGTCGGTCTTGCCGATAAGGTACTTCACCTTGTTCAGCTGCAGGTGCCCTATAAAGTGGCGGCGGGGGTTGCCCGCTATGCCGTCGTACTTGTCCCTGAACTCCTGCACGTGGTTGTCGCCGATGTCGGTGATGCCTGCGGCTATCGCGCGGTTTATGTCCTCTACCGTCTGCGTCTTTACCGCCGCCACGAGCGTCACCTTCTCCCCGAAGGGATTATCATCTATCTCCGCAAGCAGCTTCTTTACATTCTCTTCTATCATATAATGCCACTCAATATTGCCGCAACGCGGTATTATTACAAGTTATATTGTCTGAATATAAAGTATATATAAAGTTATATTGTCATATTCTGTCGCATATCAGCTGCGCCATTTCGCGGCAGCCCACCTTTTTGCAACCTTCGGAATATATGTCCGCCGTCCTGTAACCTTCGTCAAGCACCTTCTCTATTGCGGCGACTATGGCGCCGTACTCCGCAGAGAGCGAAAAACTGTCGCGCAGCATCATGGCGGCGGCAAGAATGGTGGCGATGGGGTTTGCTACGTCCTGCCCCGCAATGTCGGGCGCCGAGCCGTGTATCGGCTCGTACAGCCCGCGCGTTCCGTCGCCGAGCGAGGAGGAGGCGAGCATGCCTATCGAGCCCGTCACCTGCGCCGCCTCGTCGGAGAGTATGTCGCCGAAGATGTTCGAGGTGACCACCACGTCGAACTGCGCGGGATTTTTTACTATCTGCATCGCCATGTTGTCCACGAGCACGTCGGTCACCTGCACTTCGGGGTAGTGTTTTGCGGCGTATTCGTGCATCGTCCTGCGCCACAGGCGCGAGCTTTCGAGCACGTTGGCCTTGTCTACCGAGACGAGCTTTTTGCCGCGCTTCATCGCAAGTTCGCAGGCTATCCGCGCTATCCGCTCTATCTCGGGCACGGAGTACTTTTCGGTGTCCCAGGCGTATTCAAAGCCGTTCTCCTCGCCCCGTCCGCGCTCGCCGAAGTATATGCCGCCTATAAGTTCGCGCACGATTATTATCTCTATGCCGTCCTTTACAAGCTCGCTTTTGAGCGGCGAGGCGGCCGCAAGGCTCTTCCACAGCTTTGCGGGGCGTATGTTGGAATACAGCCCCATCGCCTTGCGTATGCCGAGCAGTCCCTTTTCGGGGCGGCTGTCGCCGGGCAGCTTGTCCCACTTGTAACCGCCCACCGCGCCGAGCAGCACCGAGTCGGATGCAAGGCAGCCTTCAACGGTGAAGTCGGGCAGCGGTGTGCCGTATGCGTCTATCGCCGCTCCGCCTATGGGCAGCTCGGTAAAGCTGAACTCGTGCCCGAATTTTTCACCCGTCTTTTTCAGCACTTTCAGCGCGCCCGCGCAGATTTCGGGGCCTATCCCGTCGCCGGGCAGCACGGCTATGTTATATTTCATGGTAACACCTCGCTTGAATGTGTAAAGTTCTTTTGCGCGCGTGCCCGCGCAGGGCGGCGCGGCATAAATTTTAAGCGGCGCGGCG
>DVIK01000019.1 GCA_018711385.1 Candidatus Coproplasma avistercoris | reverse complement strand
CGATTGTGCGAGCAAGACGAGGCGCGCGAGTACGACCGACGGGAGTTTACACGGGAGTAAATGACCGAGGGCGCACGCAGCGCAACAACGTATTGCGACGCAGAGGCGCGTTTTTTATTCCCACTCTATCGTTGCGGGAGGCTTTGATGTTATATCATACACTATCCTGTTGGCGTGCTTTACCTCGTTGACGATGCGGTTGGAGATGGTCTCGAGCACGTCGTAGGGGATGCGCGCCCAGTCGGCGGTCATGGCGTCGACCGAAGTTACCGCGCGGATGGCAATTACGTTTTCGTAGGTGCGGAAATCGCCCTGCACTCCCACCGTCTTGCTGTTGGTTATGACGGTGAAGTACTGCCAGATCTCCTCGTCGAGACCCGCCTTTGCTATCTCTTCGCGCAGGATGTAGTCGGAATCGCGCAGCGTTTCCAGCTTTTCCTCGGTTACCTCGCCCATTATCCTTATGGCAAGGCCGGGGCCGGGGAAGGGCTGGCGCATCACCACGCTCTTTGGCAGTCCGAGTTCGAAGCCGACCTTTCTCACCTCGTCCTTGAACAGGTCGCGAAGAGGCTCGATGATCTCCCTGAAATCGACCACAGAGGGAAGGCCGCCGACGTTGTGGTGGCTCTTTATCACGGCGGACTTGCCCTTGCCGCTCTCTATGACGTCGGGATAGATGGTGCCCTGCACGAGGTAGTCCACCTTGCCTATCATTTTGGACTGCTTTTCGAACGAGCGGATGAACTGCTCGCCTATTATCTTGCGCTTGGTCTCGGGATCGCTTACGCCCTTGAGCTTTTCAAGGAACACGGCGCCGTCGTCCGCCTTTATGAGGTTCATGCCGAGGCCGTCTTTGAACACCTTCATGACCTCGTCGGCCTCGTACTTCCGCAAAAGCCCGTGATCGACGAACACACAGGTGAGATTGTCGCCCACGGCGCGGTGGATGAGCGTTGCCGCGACGGCGGAATCGACGCCGCCCGACATCGCGCAGAGCACCTTTTTGTCGCCTATCTTCTCTTTGAGCTCCTTTATCTTTTCCGCCACGAAGCCCGACATCGTCCACTCGCCGTGCGCGCCGCACACCTCGTAGAGGAAGTTGCGAAGCATCTGCGTGCCGTATTCGGTGTGCTTTACTTCCGGATGGAACTGCACGCCGTAGATCCTGCGCTCCTCGTTGCCGAACGCCGCAAACGGGCAGTTTTCGGAGCGGGCGAGCACAGCAAAGCCTTCGGGAAGCCCGGTTATCCTGTCGGTATGGCTCATCCAGCAGACCGACTTTTCGGGCACGCCGCGGGTGAGGGGGCTGTCCTTTGCAAAGACTTCCGCCTTGCCGTATTCGGAGGCAGAGGCGCGCTCTACCGTGCCGCCCAGAAGGTAGGCGGTGAGCTGACAGCCGTAGCAGATGCCGAGAACCGGAACGCCGAGGTCGAAAATTTCGGGGTCGACCTTGGGGCTGTCGCCGTCGTAGACGCTGTTGGGACCGCCCGTGAAGATTATGCCTATGGGAGCGTACTCCCTGATCTTTTCGATGGTTATGTCGCAGGGCACGAGGTCGCAGTAAACATTCTGCTCGCGCACGCGCCTTGCTATAAGCTGGTTGTACTGACCGCCGAAGTCAAGTACGAGAACTCTTTCGCGCTGCATTTGCAATATTTCCTTTAAGTTTGATCGTATGTGTATGTATGCGCGTCCCGTTGAAGCGGGCCGCACGGTGCCGCGTTGGGGGAAAATTACATAATAAATATTTTACGGCGGAAGCAAACAAATTACTTCCGCCTGTAAAGTACCTGCCTTTGCTCAGCCCTTGGGCGAGTAGTTGGGAGCTTCCTTGGTGATGCTTATGTCGTGGGGGTGCGATTCCGTGAGCGACGCGGACGTCATCTTCACGAACTGGGCCTTGGTGCGCAGCTCCTCTATGTTGTGCATGCCAGTATAGCCCATGCCTGCGCGCAGGCCGCCCATCAGCTGATAGATTATATCGGCGAGCGCACCCCTGTAAGGCACCCTGCCTTCGACGCCTTCGGGCACGAACTTCTTTGCGCTTGACTGGAAGTACCTGTCCTTCCCGCCCTTTGCCATTGCGGGGAGCGAGCCCATGCCGCGGTAGGACTTGAACGACCTGCCCTGATATATCTCGAGCTCGCCGGGGGATTCGGTGGTGCCTGCAAACAGCGAACCTATCATTACCGCCGCGCCGCCCGCGCCTATCGCCTTTACGATGTCGCCCGAGTACTTGACGCCGCCGTCGGCGATGACCTTTTTACCCATCTTGTCGGCCTGCTCGGAGCAGTCCATGACGGCGGTGAGCTGGGGCATGCCTATGCCGGCCACTATCCTGGTGGTGCATATGGAACCGGGACCCATGCCAACCTTTACCACATCCGCGCCCGCGTCGATGAGCGCCTTTGTGGCGGCCGCCGTAACGACGTTGCCGGCAACGAGCGGAAGGCCCGGATATGCTTTTTTGACCTTGTTGACCGCAGCCATGATGCGCGAGTTGTGTCCGTGCGCCGAGTCGAGCACCACTATGTCGACCTTGGCCGCCACGAGGGCGGCAACCCTGTCGAGCACGTCGGGGGAATCGCCTATGGCGGCGCCCGCAAGCAGTCTGCCGTTTTTATCTTTGGCGCTGTTGGGGTACTGTATGGCCTTTTCGATATCCTTTATGGTTATAAGGCCCTTTAAGTTGAAGTCCTTGTCTACTATCGGAAGTTTTTCGATTCTGTGCCTGCCGAGTATCTTCTGCGCGTCGGCAAGCGAGGTGCCCTCGGGCGCGGTGACGAGGTTATCCTTGGTCATCACGTTGAAGATGGGCTGATCGAAGTTGGTTTCGAAGCGGAGATCCCTGTTGGTGAGTATGCCGACGAGCTTGCCGTTCTGTGTGATGGGCACGCCGCTTATGCGATACTTTTCCATAAGCTCTACGGCGGCCCTGACAGGCTCTTCCGGAGTGAGGAAGAACGGGTCGGTGATGACGCCGTGTTCGCTCCTCTTTACCTTGTCTACCTGCGACGCCTGCTCTTCGATGGACATATTCTTGTGGATTATGCCTACGCCGCCCTCTCTTGCCATGGCTATTGCAAGTTTGCTCTCCGTAACGGTGTCCATGGCGGCGCTTATGAGGGGTATATTGAGCTTTATACCGGGCGCAAGCACGGTGCTGAGGTCTACCGTGGAAGGCAACACGTCCGAAGCCTGCGGTATAAGCAGCACGTCGTCGAAAGTCAATGCTTCTTTGACAATTTTACTCATTTCAACATCTCCTGTATTCAAAATCTGTATGTGTAAAAATTTTATGCAAAGTTATAAGAGTGCGTCAAGGCCGCCGAGCAGGGTATAGAGATACTCCCGTTCAGCTGCTTCGGACGGCGAAAATCCGCCGAGCAGGGCGTACAGCTGCTCTGCGGCAGAGCCGTCTTCCCGCCCGATGACTTCGAGCGCGAGAGTGCCGAGCGCATTGTTCACGGGGAAGACGATGTCCGAAATATTGCCCGAAAACGCGTTGCGGTCGAGATTGCCGTCGAGGGCCTCCGCCCCGTAACCTATCGCAAGCTCCAGATCGCCTCCGCGGTAAACGGCACAGGCCGCCTGACCGTAAATATACTGCCTGTAACTGAACGAGGGCAGCTCTGCCAGCTCTTCGTCGCGCAGCGAACAATATTCGTCGAAATCATCGTCATCGACGAGCATGGTGCAGTATTCGATTATATATCTGTCCTTTCCTGAGAGCACGCTGTCTTCGGCGCAGCGGGCAAGATCGGCAATATCATCCGTATACGAATAACAGAGCGAGGCATACTTTACGGCAAAGCCGTAGTTGCCGAGCTGTTCGCACCAGCCGCACAGCGTACCCGGAAAACCGAAGCTGAGCACCGCGAACACTATTGCCGCGCAGCCCGCAACTATACCCAAAGTTGCAAGAGCGGACTTTATTATGATCTGTTTCAAGGTGTTTTACCGTGCAGCCGCGCCGCACGCGGCCGCCAACGTCGTATGCATATTTTTATTTAATTTATTTTAGCACACACCAAAGCAAAATGCAAGTGTTTGAAAAACATTGCTGCGGGCGCGGAGATATTGCCATATAAAAATTTCAAGTTGTAATATATTTTTGCGGACGAAATATAAATGTAATATGAAGATACAATATTTTGCGCCGCTGGTTGCGGCACTGTGCGTGGCCGCGGGCTGCGCGGCAGACATGAATTACAATGAATACGTCTCCGAGAGCAGGCACGGGCTTTACCTTTACGAGGACGACGGCATGAGCATAAAGCTGTGCCTTACAAAAAAAGAGGCACCGTTCGTTGCCGACGGCATATGCGGAAAGACGGGCGAGATGACCGAGATAATCGTAAAGACGCCCGAAAGCTGCGATGAAGTTTCGGTGACTTCCCAAAGTTTTACGGGCGGCGATTTAAGCTATCTTTCGGCGCGCGACAGCTGGTACATAAGTTTCGGCGGCACGCTCGAGGGCGACGAGGTGAAGATCACGCTGACCTGCGACGGCGAGCCTGCGGAGTACACCCTGCAGAGCGTGCTCACGGAGGGCGTGATGGACTGCGAAGGCGCGCTGGGCTGCGTGCGCGAGCACGCCGCGGGGCTGTTCGAAGGGCTGACGGAAAACGGCACGTTGAACGCCGAGATCTTCGTGCGGCTGCTGTACGACGGCAAGTGCTACTACTATGTGGGGGTATGCGACCGCGAGGGCAACATAATGGCATTCCTTGTAGACGGGCAATCGGGCAAAATAATAGCCGAGCGCGAACACAGAATATAGAAAACATAAAAATGCGCCGCCCGCAGTTTGCGGGCGGCGGATGTTTTAAGGCGGATGCCGCATTTGATTTTAAGAAAATGCCGTGCGCGTATTTCAGGCGGACATGCCTGCAAGCCTGTTCTTCCTGAAAGAGATGTCGGCCGTCTTTTTATCGACGAGAGAGGTCTGTTCTGCGCCGTATTTGCGGTTGGAGAGCAGCGGCAGAAATACCGAGAGTATGCCCGTGAGCGAAACGAGCAGCACCGCCGCTATGCCCTGCCGGATACTGCCCGCGCACAGCGCCGCGGCAGTTGCGAGCAGTACGGAGAACAACAATTCGCCGAGCTGCATCCTTACCGCCTGCAAAAAGCTGACCCTGCCGGAGCTCTTGGGCGTGACCACGAACGTCGCTTTTTTGCCGAACAGCCCCAGGAATGAGCTTGTGAAGGTTATGAAGAACATGGAGCCGTAGAGCACGACCACCGCCGTAAAATAGAGCAACAGCCTGAAAAAGTTTAGTTTGCCGAGCCAGAAGAATACGTCGTTTAGCATGGGCGATATAAAGAACACCACCGTGGGGACGAGCATCCACAGCGGGTATGCGGCGCCCGTGTTTACGCCGAGGAGCGGCAGCGCGATTATGTTGATGGCTATGAAGAAAGCGAACACCGCCGTGAGCGGAAGATTGTAGGTGAACAGCACTATGTCGAGCTTTTCGTACCACCGCATGTCGGAGCGCGCGATATTGCCGGTAAAGCGCTTTATGAATTCCATGTTGCCCTGCGTCCACTTGGAGTGGCGCTTTTTGAAGGCGGCGTAGTCCACGGGGTACTCCTCTTCGCACACGATGTCGGGGGCGTACGCCACGAGATAGCCCGAATTCCTCGCCGTTATGCTCAGGCAAAGATCCTCCGCAACCATCTCGGGGAAGCCGCCCGCGGCGCGGTAGCACTTCATGCTGACCATGGCGCCGTGCCCGAGCAGCGAGGCGAAGCCGTAGCGGTGCTTGAGCATCTGGTAGGTGTTCCAATGGGAATTTACGCCGATGTGAAAGAGCTTCATGAAGAAGTTGCGGTTGCGCGTGGCTATGTGTCCCGCCTGCACTATGCCGACGTTGGAATAGTAGGCGAAATATTTCAGGCAGCTCTGCACGAAGTCGGGCGGGATGATCTCGTCGGAATCGAGTATGACGAAGTAATCGAAGTACGCCGCCTCCTCCGATTTCAAAAAGTTGTTCAGATTGCCCGCCTTGAAGCCCTCTCTGCCCGTGCGGCGCACCACCTTAACGTTGTGTTCGGCGGCAAACTCGTCGACCTGCTGCCTGTATTCCTCCTTGTAGCTGTCGTCCAGGATGAAAAATTCGGCGTGTTTGTAGGTCTGCTCCATGCACTTTGAAAGGCTGTCGCCGTCGAAGTCGTTGCAGGTGCAATAGACGAACGCCACGCGGGATGTGCAGCCCGACACGTCCGCCGAGAGCACCGGAAGGTACCTGCGCTCCAGCCTGCGCTTTGCAAGATAGAACCATATCACGTAGATGAAGTCCTTTACGCCGTTCAGCCAGAAATAGGTGATGAACACCGCGTTGAGCGCGAGCAGTATTCGTGCAGCCACCCTTGCCGCCGTGCCCGCGCCGCCCGTAAACTGCGGAGAGATGATGACGGGCACGTACTGCCGCCACAGCAGCACGGTGAGCACCGTCCAGACCGCAAGCATTACGACGTAAAGGGCGCAACTCTTTCTTAAAGGCACGCCGCTGACATTATTTTCCATTAAGTTCCCTCACTTTTGGCGGGAATATGCCCGCAGGACTATTATGCGCAGAAAACGGCCGTTTATCAGCGGCGGAGGAAAACTGCACAAAAATACGGGCGGCGCAGCGGCGCCGCCCGTACTTTACGAGAGAAATTCGATTATAATGCTGTTCTGGACAAACAGGTATTCGTCCTTTATCTTAGCGCCCCTTTCGGAAATATCGAGATAACGCGCCGTCTTTTTGAGCGGCGCGGCAAAGTCGGCAAAGAAGTCGGAGCCGAACTGCCGCTTGTAGCGAGCGGCGCTCACTCCCTCCGCCGTTCGCATGGCGAGCATGACGAACTCCTCCTTCTGCCCCTGCAGATCGATCTCTTCGGAATCGATGACGGGAAGATGGTCTGAGAGGATGCATTTGAAGTATTCGTCGAGGTCGAACGTGTTTGTGAAGCGCACGTTGTCTATGCACGACGACGCCGAGACGCCGAAGCCGATGTATTCGCCCCTGCGCCAGTAGTTGAGGTTGTGCAGGCTGCCCTTGCCCGGCTTGCAGAAATTGGACACCTCGTAGCGGATGAAACCCAGCTCTATGAGCCTTTCACGGCCTGCATCGTAGAGGGCGGCGACCTCGTCGGAGTCGGGCAGTTCGCCGTTCAGGTAGTCGGTGTAGATGGGCGTACCGTCCTCGGGCGTGAGCGCGTACATGGAGATGTGGCTTGCGCCCGCCTCCGCCGCAAAATTTATCGTGTACACGACGTCCTCCGCCATCTGGCCCTTCAGCCCGATGAGCACGTCGGCATTGAAATTTTCGCCTTTGAGCATGGCTGCGCAGTCGGCAAAGTCCTGCGCGGTATGTATGCGGCCGATGTCTGCAAGCTGGCTGTCTATGGCCGATTGCAGTCCCACCGAATACCTGTTTATGCCGCACTTTTTATAGAAGGCTATCTTTTCCGCCGTGACCGTGCCGGGGTTGAGCTCTATGGTGATCTCGGCGTCCCCCGCGAGGTCGAAATTTTTGCGCGCCGCGGCGACGAGCATGCCTATATAGCTCTCGTCGATGACGGAGGGCGTTCCGCCGCCTATGTACAGCGTATCGAACTTTTTGTTTTTAAGCTCCTCTTTGCGGAAGCTCATTTCGCGGTAGACGCACGCCATGTAGCTTTCGGCATAGCACAACTTATCGGGAAACGACGCAAAGTCGCAGTACCTGCACTTGCTCCTGCAAAAAGGAATGTGAACGTAGATGCCGGCCATCATCCCTCCCAGCGGAAAGCCGCCATATCGACTTTGTAGTCGTCGGAAACGCGCACGCCCTCGCCTTCGAGCAGGGCGCGCTGGATATCCCTGCCGCCGAACGCGAACCCGCTTGCAAGGCTGCCGTCGGCAAACACCACCCTGTGGCAGGGGACTTCGCCGGGGCGGGGATTTACGTGCAGCGCCCAGCCCACCTGACGCGCCATGCGCGGATTGCCGCACCTTTTTGCGACGTCGCCGTAAGAGAGCACCTTGCCGCGCGGTATGCCCGCCACCACTTCGTACACGCTTTGGAAAAAATTTTGCATATCAGTCCTTGTTTGTCTTTAATATCTGCATGAAAACTTCCGAGGGCACTTCCACGCTGCCTATGGTGCGCATGCGCTTCTTGCCCTCCTTCTGCTTTTCGAGCAGCTTCTTTTTGCGGGTGATGTCGCCGCCGTAGCACTTG
>DVIK01000018.1 GCA_018711385.1 Candidatus Coproplasma avistercoris | reverse complement strand
GCCAATTGCCCCGCAGCCCCCGCTGCCGTTTCAGCGGCGCCGCCCTTCACTGCTCCCGCGGGAAGGAGGGTGTGCCATAAACCGCTGTTGTAAGCCGGAAGACCTGCCTTCACGCGCCGTGGTTTTGCATTTTCCGAGGGGACGCGGAAAGGCGGACTTTCAGCCTGCAACAACATTGTTGCGGGCGGGTTTTGCGCACCTCTCGGGTTGCGCATTTTTTATTTTACGGAGTTTTTTGCTGCTGCGCAGTTATAACTTAATGCAAAATCATATGTGCAACAATACTGTTAAAATTTGAATTTATGAAAAGTTATATTTGCAATTACGGAGGTATCGATGAAAAAGTTTTTACTTGCGGCGTCGCTTGCCGTGCTCGTGTTTGCGGGCTGTGCGGGCGGCGGTGAGGCCAACTACTATGCAGAGGTGAGCAGCGAAGAGCTCGTGGTGTTCGTGGCCGAAGATATAAGCGGCGACATGTCGTGGAGGGACTATTTCGACGGCCTGCAGGAGGAGGGAATAATAACCTACTCCATGGATGGCTCCATGCTTGCGGAGCTCAACGGGGTGAGCAATGCGTCCGACTATTCGAGCTGCTGGATGCTCTATTCCGATCTTACGGAGCTTGACGGCGAGATCTACGGCAACGCGGAGTTGGGCACATACGATTACGACGGCAGGCAGCTTGTCTCGTGTGCATACGGGCTGGAGCTTATGCCCGTAATAGAGGGCTACGCCTACGCCGCCGTATATGTGACCTTTTAAGCCGTGGCGCGGTTCAACGGCGGCGGACGCCGCTCGCCTGCCGCCGAGGCAGCGGCGGTGGCGGTAGTTGTGGCGCTGCTCATAGCGCTGCAATACGCGCTGTCGTGGGTGGCGGGGGTGGAGGCAGTGACCGTGCTCCTGCTGTGTTTCTGCTGGTCGTTCGGCGTAAGGGCGGGCATGCTTGCGGCGGTAAGTTTTTCACTGCTGCGCTGCCTGCTGTTCGGGTTTTCGCCTCAGGTCATCGTGCTCTACCTTATCTATTACCCGGCATTTGCCGCAACTTTCGGCGCAGTCGGCGGCGCGTGGCGCAGGCGGGGCGGCCCCTCGCCTTTTGCGCTCACGTGCGTCAACGTCGTGCTGCTTGCACTCTCCGCGGCAAGCGGCGCGTGCGCTGCGCTCGGGCTCGTAAAGGTGTCGCGGCTTGCAAAGGCCATGGTCGATGCGCTGTTGTGGACGATCTGCGCGCTGTGCCTGCTGCTTACGGTCGCCCTGGACGTGCTGTCTGCGCTCGGAGCGCGCGGCGCCGGGCGTGCACGCAGTTTCTGTACGGCGGCGTTCTGCGCCTCGGTGGCGGCGGCGTTCACCGTGGCTTTTACGCTGCTCGACGATGTAATCACTCCGCTCTTTATGGGGTGGGGGCTGTTTTCCGCCGCCTCTGCGGGATATTTTTATTCCTCGTTTTTGGTGCTCACCGTGCAGGTGGTGTGCGTCATCGTATCGGTGTGCCTGCTGTTCGTGCCGCTCACCACGGTGACCGACCGCTTCGCCCGCGGGTAAAGCGACTGCACATATGCGCATTTCAACGCGTGCATATGTGAATGATTGCGGCATATGCGCGCACGTTTTTGTCGTAAGCATGCCGCGGTGCGCAAAAAAAGGGCAGCCGAAGCTGCCCCGTGCATGGTGCTACTGAACGGATTTGAACCGATAAGCTTTTTACGGCACCGGATTCTAAGTCCGGCGTGTCTGCCAATTCCACCACAGTAGCGTATCTTCCCGCGTCCGCATCTTCGGACGGGCGGACCCTATACCGTCACAGGATATTTTACCCGCGCGCGGGCGAAATGTCAACCCGATGCGGCATGCAAAACAAAATTGCCCCGCATATATGCCTGAAATACAGCCGTTGCTACTTCTGTTTTCCGCACAAATTTTTCAGCTCGGAAAGCAGCAGTTCGGCCGGCCGCGAAAACATGCCGTATTTTTTCCATATCACGTCTGCGTGGGTGATTATTTCGGGCGTCAGCCTGCGCGAGACCAGCCCCGTGCCTGCGGTGTTGATTATCCCGTCCAGGCACAGCGCATAGCCCGCGCCCTCGGCCGCCAGCTGCGAACCTACGTACGCCAGGTTGTATGTCGCCGCAACGGCGAGGTCTTCGGCGCTCACGCCCATCCAGCCCGATATCAGCCCGCGCACGTATGATTGGTCGGAGCACACCACCTTTTTTCCCGCAAGGTCTGCCGGGGTGACGCATTCCCGCTCCGCAAGCTCGTCGTCTGCGCGCATTATGGCCGACCACGCGTCGCCCTCGGGCAGGCGCAGCGATTTGTACTGCGAAAGGTCGGCGATGTCTATCACCACTCCGAAGTCCAGCAGCCCCTTGTCGAGTTTTTCCATCACGGAGGGCGCGTCGCCGCTGAAAAAGTGGAACTTCACCTTGGGGTGCATTCGGCTCACATTCAGCGCCGCCCGCACTACATACCTCATCACGGGCGTTTCGCCGCCGCCTATGAACACCTCGCCGCTCACGTCTTTGGCGGGCGTGCTCACTTCGGCCAACGTCTTGCCGTAGAGTTCCAGAAGCTCTTCGGCGCGTTTTTTTAGCAGTCTCCCGCGCTCCGTAAGCGTTATCCTGCGGCTGCCTCGCACGAACAGAGGGCCGCCCACCTCGCTTTCGAGATGCTGCATCTGGCGCGAAAGGCTGGGCTGCGTTATGAACAGGTATTCCGCCGCGGCGGATATGCTGCCCTCCTGCGCGACTGCAAGAAAATATTTCAGCTCCCTCAGTTCCATGTTCACCTCTGCGCCCGCCTGCGGGCCCTTTTTACTTTATTATAAATTATTATAAAGTAAAAGCCCATGCCTGTCAAGTATGATTTGGTATTGCATATAGGCATTTGACATAATTGCGCGCAGGTATTATATTATTCGGCAGTACCCGGGTTTAAGGCGGAGGTTTGCTGTGGATATAGAGCAGTACAGAAAAAAGGTAAGTTCGGACGGATATATCGAAGGCGGCAGCGAGGCG
>DVIK01000017.1 GCA_018711385.1 Candidatus Coproplasma avistercoris | reverse complement strand
GCAAGGCAAAGCCCGCAGGGCGTGCCCGGTGGCACGTTCAAGGGATTTAACGCAGCATGTGCCGTGATATCCCCGCTTCAAATCGTGTTCGTATTAGTCTCTTACAGTATACCGTGCCCGGTTATCTCGTCGGCGAACATCTGCTCGGCCTGCGAAAGCGAGTTTTCAAGGCTGAATTTCTTTGCGAACACGGCATATCTGCCGCCCATTGCCGCGCGCTCGGCGGGGTGTTCGTACCAATAATCGATCTTACGGGCAAGCTCCTCCGCGTCGCCCGCGGCAAACAGCGAGCGCCTGTCCAGCGCGAACTGCTTTGTGGCCGAAAGCGGCCCCTCGGCTATGACGGGCACCAGCCCGCACGATATGGCCTCTATCGCCGCTATGGCCTCTATTTCCACCGTGGCGGAGTGCACGTAAAGGTCGCTCGTCTGCAACTTTTTTATCAGCTGCTCCTTTGGCAGAAAGCCGAACCGCACGTCGGCGCGCAGTTTTGCGGCAAGGTTTTGCAGCCTCTCCTTTTCGGGGCCGTTGCCAAGCAGCGTAAGCGTTATGTCGTCGCGGTGCGCGCTCTTTGCTATTGCGCGGATTATCAGCTGCTGGTTCTTTTCCGGTGCGAGCCTGCCCGTCATCACTATCTCGAACTTTTTATTGCGCGGCCTGGCCTTCGGAGGCACAAACGCGGGGTCGCACCCGTTGGATATGACGTACAGTTCGTTCTTGTAGCCGTGGTCGGCGAGCTGCTGCGCTATGAACGCAGAAGGGCAGTGTATCCTGTTGAAGTTCTTATAGAACTTTTCGTAGAAGTATGCATATATCGCGTCGTTGAACGGTCTGCACCAGCCGAGGCGGGCGTTGTAGGATATGTTTTCGGGCTGGACGTGGAACGCGGCGGTGGCGGGTATGCCCATCTCGTCGGCGAGCTGCTTGCACTTCTTTTCCAGCTTGAAAGGGAATATGAAGTGCACTATGTCGGCGCCCTCGAATGCCTTGCGCACGCGCTCCCTGTCGAACTTCCCGAATTTCGTTTGGTTTTTTGCCGAAACTTCGGTCAGCACGGGCACATACCTCTCCTTTACGGGGCAGTCGGTTTCGCCGTCGGCGCCCACCGCCACGATGCGCACCTCGTGGCCGCGCGCCCTCAGCCCGTCCGCAAACCTGCGCGCCGTCATTACCGAGCCGTTTGTAAGGCAGTCTATCGAGTCTATAACTATGGCTATCGTCATGTTGTCTCCTCCGTTGTCGTTGGCAGCATTTTATCGCGGCAGCGTAAATCTTTTATAACGGCTTTATAAACTCTGCCTAAACTTTGCAAATTCTGCAGGCTAAGTTGATTTTTGCGCGCCGTTCTGTTAAAATACAAAAAAAACCGTGCCGCGCCTTCCGGCGGGCACGCCTGCGGACGGAGAAGATATGGCAAACATACTTATAGTTGAAGACGACGCCAACATGCGCATACTCATGAGCGCGCGGCTCAAAGGCAGGCACAACGTGCTGCTCGCAAAGGACGGCGCCGAGGCGCTGGAAGTTTTCGAGCGCGGCGGCGTTAACCTTATAATAACCGACATAATGATGCCCGGCATAGACGGCTACACGCTGGTGGAGCTGCTGCGCAGCCGCGGCGAAACGGTGCCCGTGATAATGCTCACCGCAAAGGACGCCATGGCCGACAAGCACCGCGGCTTTTCGGCGGGCACGGACGACTACATGACCAAACCCGTGAACTTCGAAGAGCTGGGCTGGCGCATAGACGCGCTGCTTCGCAGGAGCAGGATAGCCAACGAGGGCAGGGTAACCATAGGCGACGTGGTGGCGGACAGGGAAACATACTGCGTTACGCGCGGCGACGAGGTTGTGGAGCTGCCCTCGAAGGAATTTCAGCTGCTCTTTCTGCTGTTATCCTATCCGAACAAGATACTCACAAAGGAGAACATTCTGGATACGGTGTGGGGATATTCCTCCGAAAGCGACGAAAACACCGTGCGCACCCACATAAACAGGTTGCGCAACAAGTTCGAGGGTTGGCCCGAATTCGAGATTGTCACCATGCGCGGCATAGGCTATAAGGCGGTGATAAAGAAATGAGCGTATGGCAGAGGATAAAGAATTTTTTCAAGGGGGAAAAGCCATTTGCGGGGATCAGGGAGAGAGAGGAGAAATCGCTGAAACGCGGTGCGGGGAACGTTAAGGGCAAACGCAAGGATATCGGCCACGCCGTGGGCATGGGGTTGCTCATTTTTGTTTTGCTCGTAATGCTTTCGGAAACAACTTTGGCCATTGTAAATCTGTTTTTCTGGAAGGGGCAGAACGTGGGGTCTTTTGTAATACCCATCGCCATCATGCCGATAATTGCCGTAGTTATTACCGGGATAATCGTCTGGATAAACAACGAAAACAACAAGCTGGCAGGTAAATTTATCGTTGCGTTCGAAAAGGTCTCGCGCGGGGAATACGGCTATCGGCTCGAAGTGCCCGCAAAGGGCAGGTTCAAAGAGCTGTTCGAAAACTTCAACAAGATGAGCGCGGAGCTTGCCAGCGTGCAGACGCTTAAGGACGGGTTCGTGCACGATTTCTCGCACGAGTTCAAAACGCCGATAGCTTCCATAAACGGCTTTGCCAACCTGCTGCTGGAGGGAGGGCTTTCCGAGGAGGAGCAGAGGCAGTATCTGGGCATAATAGCGCGCGAATCCGAACGCCTTTCCGCCCTTGCGGAAAATACGCTTATGATAAACAGGCTGGAAAACCAGCAGTTTGTGGGCGAAGCGGAAACTTACAGGCTGGATACCCAGCTTAAAGACTGCATCATCCTGCTGGAGCGTCAGTGGACGGAAAAGGGGATAGACATCTCATCCGAACTGGAGCCCGCGGAATACAGGGGAAACGCACAGCTCATGCAGCAGGTATGGCTGAACATTATAAACAACGCCGTAAAGTTTACGCCCCGCGGCGGCAAAATAGGCGTAAAGCTCGTTCGCGAGGGAGGCGGCCTTAAAGTGAGCATTTCCGATACCGGCATAGGCATGAGCGAGGAGGTGGCGGCGCACGTCTTCGACAAATACTACCAGGGCGACCGCTCCCGCTCCACCGCGGGCAACGGGCTGGGGCTCTCCATAGCGCGGCGCATAGTCACGCTTGCGGGCGGCGACATATCGGTGCGCAGCCGGCCCGGCGAGGGCAGCACTTTCACCGTAACTTTGCCCGCATGAACATGTGCGCGGCTTTCCTTATGTTGCAAAGGTTCCGCAAGGGGCCTTTTTTAATGTGTTTTGCCGTATTTTGCAAAAAAATTACATCTTTATGCACAATTCATCAAATTTCAGCGGGCTAACAGTTGTCATAAAGTTCAGACGGTGTTATAATGGAAAGGTCGTTCGATATTATTTTATCGATTTGCGCCTGCCGCACGGCGTGCGTCGGGGGAAATTTTTACAGGAGTTATTTATGGCACAGTTCACGTTTGAGGGAACAGAGGAGCAGGAGAGGGAGCTCAAGGCCTTCATCTCCGCCAAGAAGGGGGAAAGGGGCTGCCTGATGCCCATACTGCACGAGGCCAACCGCATCTACGGCTACCTTCCCGCAGAGGTACAGACAATGATAGCCGACGAACTGGATATCCCGCTGGCGGAGGTCTACGGCGTTGCCACGTTCTATTCGCAGTTTTCGTTAAAGCCCAAGGGCAAGCACCGCATAAGCGTATGCCTTGGCACGGCGTGCTATGTCAAGGGCGCCGACAAGGTGCTTTCCGCCGTGGAAAAGGAGCTGCGCATATCGTGCGGCGAACTCACGCCCGACAGGAAGTTTTCTTTGGACAGCTGCCGCTGCGTGGGGGCGTGCGGGCTTGCGCCCGTCATGATAGTGGACGACGAAGTTTACGGCAGGCTTACCGAAAAGCAGGTAAAGGCCGTGCTCGACAAATACATAAAGGAGTGACGGCGATGACGATAGAACAGCTTAAAACAAAGTCGGAGCAGTTTGCCGACCTCATAAAGGTCAGGCGCATAGTGCGCGAGCAGGCGGAAAAGCTCGCCCCCGCCACGGGGTACAGAAAGCAGGTGCTCGTCTGCGGCGGCACGGGTTGCACTTCCAGCCGTTCGCTTAAAGTGATAGAGCAGCTCGAGGTCAGCTTTAAGGAACTGGGCATAGACGACGTGCTGATAGTCAAGACGGGCTGCTTCGGCCTGTGCGCGCTCGGCCCCATAATGATAGTCTATCCCGAGGGCGCGTTCTACCCGCACATGACGCCCGAACACGCAAAAACGGTCGCAGAAAAGCACCTCGTAAAGGGAGGCGGCATCGTAAAGGAACTGCTGTACGAGGGCACCGTGCACAAAGACGGCTCCATAATCCCGTTTGCCGAGATACCCTTCTATAAGCACCAGCTGCGCATAGCGCTGCGCAACTGCGGCGTGATAGCCGCCGAGAGCATCGACGAGGCCATCGCCGCGGGCGACTACATGGCGCTTGCAAAGGTGCTTTCCGGCATGACCGGCGACGAGGTGATAGAGCAGATAAAGGCTTCCGGCCTGCGCGGCAGGGGCGGCGCGGGCTTCCCCACCGGCATAAAGTGGGCCACCTCGAAGGCGGCGCCCGGCGACGAAAAGTATGTGGTGTGCAACGCCGACGAGGGCGACCCCGGCGCGTTCATGGACCGCTCCATTCTCGAGGGCGACCCGCACGCCGTCATCGAGGCGATGGCGATCGCGGCGTACGCCATCGGCTCCGACCAGGGCTACATATACGTCCGCGCGGAATACCCGATCGCCGTCCAGAGGCTGACCATCGCCATCAGACAGGCGCGCGAATACGGCCTGCTCGGCAAAAACATCTTCGGCACGGGTTTCAACTTCGACCTCGATATCCGCCTCGGCGCGGGCGCGT
>DVIK01000016.1 GCA_018711385.1 Candidatus Coproplasma avistercoris | reverse complement strand
AGATCCTTAGTCTTGCGCGTCTGCCAATTCCGCCATGAGTGCAGCATGCCCGTTTGCTTGTCACAAGCGAAAATTATTCTATAATAAATGGCCGATTATGTCAAGTCAATTTGCAATGCTTCGGATAATTTTTTTAACTTTTTTGCGCAAGTCGTCCATATTGCCGTCGTTGTGCAGTGTGATGTATGCGCTGAGGTCGGCCCTGTCGTAATCGAATTGCGCTCTTATCCGCGCCGTCACTTCCTCCGGTGTAAGGTTGTTGCGCGCCGTTACCGCTGCGATGCGCTGGCCGAGCAGGCGCAAAACCACTATCACACCGTTGAAGAGCTGCGCATACCCGCCTTCGAACAGCAATGGAACCTCGCAGAAAACAAGTTTCCCCTCCGCGCTCCTTGCCCGCGCGAGCAGTTCGCGCATTATGATAGGGTGTGTTATTCCGTTCAGGCGCTCAAGAGCGCTTTTATCGCAAAAAACTTTTGCGGCAAGAGCGCCTCTGTCGAGCGAACCGTCGGGCAGCGTAACATTTCCGAATGCCCTTTCGAGCTCGCCTACAAGCTCGCCGCCCGCCGTAAGTTCCCCGTAAATTTTATCGCAGGAAAAGACGGGATACCCTTCTTCTGCGATAATTCCGGACACCGCAGTCTTGCCGCTGCCTATTCCGCCTGTCACGGCGTATATCTTTTTACTTTGCGTCATACCAGTTATTTCCGCTGTGCACTTCTACCGTGAGCGGCACTTCCAGTTTCACGGCGTTCTCCATCTCATGCCGCAGCAGCTCCGCAGCCCGGTCTTTCTCTTCAAGCGGGCAGTCGAGCACAAGTTCGTCGTGCACCTGAAGTATGAGTTTCGCATGCAGTCCCTCGCTCTGCAGCCGCCGCTCTACGTTTATCATCGCGATCTTGATTATATCTGCGCTCGAACCCTGCAGGGGCATATTCATTGCCGCACGTTCGCCGAACTGCCGTATGTTGACGTTTGCAGATTTAAGCTCGGGAATAAAACGCCTGCGGCCTGTGAGTGTGGACACGTAGCCGTGTTCGCGCGCAAATTCCACGTTTGTGTTCATATAGTCCTTCACCGCGCTGTAAGTGGCAAAGTATCTTTCGATATACTCCTTAGCGGTGGAAAAAGGGATGCCGAGGTTGCGTGCCAACCCGTATTCGCTTATACCGTAGATTATTCCGAAGTTTACAGCTTTTGCCTCTCTGCGCATCTTTGGCGTAACATCTTCGGGCGCAACTCCGAACACCTGCGAAGCAGTGATCGAATGTATGTCCTTGCCCTCGTTATAGGCCTGTATAAGCTCTTTACAGCCCGAAAAATGGGCGAGCAGGCGCAGTTCTATCTGCGAATAGTCGGCGTCGATGAACACGTTGCCGGAGCGGGGAATGAACACCTTGCGCAGCTCCTTTCCCTCTTCCTCGCGCACTGGGATATTCTGAAGGTTGGGATTGGCGCTCGAAAGCCTTCCCGTCGCCGTTATCGTCTGGTTGTAAGTGGTGTGTATCAGCCCGTCCTTGCCGATAAACGGACGCATGCCGTCGATATACGTGGAAAGCAACTTCTGATAGAACCTGAATCTGAGCACCTTGCCCGCGACCGGGTTCTCTTCGGCAAGTTTTTCAAGTATGTCGGCATTTGTGGAATACTTTCCGTTCCTGCCGCGCTTGCCCGATTTGAGACCCAGCTTTTCAAACAGAACTTCACCAAGCTGCGAGGGAGAGTTTATGTTGAATTCACAGCCGCAGTCGGCATGGATCTCGGCGGTGAGTTCCGCTATTATGGCGGAATACTTTTTACCGAGCTTTTCAAGCTCGTCCGAGCTTACCGTCACACCCTCCGTCTCCATGTCGTATAGCACCTTGACAAGCGGTTTTTCTATCTCTTCGTAGAGACGCATACAGCCGCTCTCTTCAAGTGATTTTTTGTATTCTTCGTAGAGCATGCCAACGCAGAAAGCACGGCAGTTATAGTCGAGCATGCGGTTGTCGCAAAGCTTTTTCAGAGTTTCGCCGCCCGATTCGCCGCACAGATACACTATCAGCGAAAGATCTTCGAATTTGCACCTGCATTCCACTCCGAATCCCGCCAGTGAATGCATGGCCGACTTGAAGTCATCGATGATTATCGTGTTGGTATCGTCGGAGAACAGAAATTTCAGGCAGGATACGAATTGCCCGTGGTCGAGGTAATCATCCAGCAGGCTGGCACTCAGGCTGAGCTCGTGCTCCTCTTTCCCGAACCAGACATGCAGGCAGCAGTCACCGAACACGACAAAATATCTTCCGTCCGCAGCTTTCGCGGCGGCAAAGAACTGCTCTGCCGAACTGTCCTTTATGAGTTCCGGATAGTTGACACTGCCCTCCTCGGCGCCGTTGACCTCTTCAAATATGTCCTCTTTGAGCAGGCTGCGGAATTCAAAGGCAGAAAACATCTTCTTTACGGCCGCAGAGAACCTCTGCGGCGGCGTGCAGACTGATATATCGATATCTATATCGCAGTTGCGATCGATTTTTGCAAGTTTGTAAGAGAGATATGCAGACTGCCTGTTGTCTTCGAGCTTGGTTTTTACTGCGCCCTTTATTTCTCCGAGGTTGGCGTAGACGCCGTCTAACGAACCATACTTTTCTATCAGTCCGCGCGCCGTCTTTTCTCCTATTCCGGGAACGCCGGGGATATTATCCGACTTATCGCCCATCAGCGCCTTCAGATCGACTATCTGCGCAGGGTCGAGCCCCACTTCGGCACGGAAATTTCCGGCATTCAGCTTTATAAGGTCGCTGACGCCCTTGCGCGTAAAGCATACGTCCGTCTTTTCGTCGACGAGCTGATAACTGTCCCTGTCGCCGGTATAGATATACGAGTGGACGTCGAATTTGTTCGAAAGCGTGCCGATTATGTCGTCTGCCTCCAGCCCCTCCTTAGAGCACATGGCTATGTGCATTTCGGCGAGCAGCTCTTTCAGCGGCTCCACCTGCGCGGCGAGTTCGTCCGGCATGGGTTTGCGCGTGGCCTTGTAGCCGTCGAACATCTTATGCCTGAAAGTTGGCGCTTTAAGGTCGAACGCCACGATGAGATACTGCGGTTTTACATCCGAAAGTACTTTGAATAGCAGTTTTATGAACCCGAATATCGCGTTTGTGGGGCGGCCGTCGCGCGTGCTGAATACGGGAGTTGCATAAAATGCGCGATTGAGCAGGCTGTTGCCGTCGATCAGAACCAGTTTATCCATAACTAAATTTTACCATCAGGCGGCGCGAAAAGCAATAAAAAAGCGTAAGTTGCGCCAAAATTGAAGAAAAAGCCCCGCACCTTTGCGCAAGGTGCGGGGCCGTATGGTGCCGCTGATCGGGGTCGAACCGATACGGTATTGCTACCACAGGATTTTGAGTCCGGCGCGTCTGCCAATTCCACCACAGCGGCAAGCCATATCATTATATAATAACGTTGCCGAAAATGCAAGCGATTTACGCCTGCCGCCAGAACCGGAAATGACAGCGCGGCATGACTTTATTACAGCAGCTCTTCAAGGATAAGTTTATCCGCGACGAGCGCGATAAATTCACTGTTGGTGGGACGCTCGCTGCCGATATATACGCGCACGCCGAATATAGCGTTTATCGCATCAATCCTGCCGCGGTTCCACGCCACCTCTATCGCATGCCTTATGGCGCGCTCTACTTTGCTGGCGGTGGTGCCGAACTTTTCGGCAATATTGGGATAGAGTTCCTTGGTTACGTTGTTTATTATCGAAGGGTTTTCCACCGTCATCTTTATGCCTTCGCGCAGATAGACGTAACCTTTGATGTGCGGCGGTATGCCTATGGATATAAATATATTGCTTATCTTTTCGTCGAGTGAGGCTACCCTGCGTTTTGCCCTAACATCTTCGGCCACCCTGTACTCCACTTCGCGCTCGCTCAGAATGTCGCGCACCCTGTCCGCCACGCTCTGCGGGTCAACCGGCTTCACGAAATAGTAACTTGCTCCGTGTGCTATCGCCGAGTTGACTATCTTTTCGTCGGCAAAGTTTGAGATGACGATAGCCCTGCATTCGTGACAGTTGTTGCGCATGTAGTCGAGGACGCCGAAACCGTCGCGCCCGCTCAGCACCAGGTTGAGAATGACTACGTCGGGCTTGTACTGGTCTATGTACCCGATGCCGGCATTGCCGTTTCCGGTCACCGCGCACACGTTGAACTCATCTTTGCCTTCAAAGTAGGCCTTGAGTTCCTCCATAAATTCTTCGCTGCTTTCAAGTATTACTAAATTCGCAGTTTTCATAAAAATAAATCCTCCAAAAAAATATGCTTGTAAGCGTTAGCAGATAAAATTATACAATGCCTCTATGCAAAAGTAAAGCAATTATGTAAAATAATCTTAAATTTTGCCTGAATAATTTGTAAAATATAAAAATTTTGTGTCGATTTTTGTTAAATACTCCTGTCGAATGATCTGTTAAAGACAAAAAAATGCGGGGTCGGCGAAAAAGCGCCATGCCCCGCGTAGTGTTTATTCTGTTATCAGGTCGATATATTCGTCGTAGGTTATATTTTTGTCGAATGTCTTTGTGCCGTTTATCTCGATGATTCTGTTGCCTACCGTGTTCATCAGCTCCTGGTCGTGCGAGGTGAACAGCATGCACCCTTTGAAGTTCTTCATCCCGTTGTTAAGCGCCGTTATGCTTTCAAGGTCCAGGTGGTTGGTAGGCTCGTCGAAAATGAGGAAATTGCCGCCCTCGAGCATCATCTTTGCCAGCATGCAGCGCACCTTTTCGCCGCCGGAGAGCACCTTTGCCTGCTTCAGCGCCTCCTCGCCCGAGAACAGCATCCTGCCCAGCCAGCCGCGCAGGTACTCCTCGTAGTGATCTTTGGAAAACTGGCTGAGCCACTGCACGAGCGTGAGTTCGCAGTTCTGGAAGTATTCGTTGTTGTTTTCGGGGAAATACGACGCCGTCACCGTCTTGCCCCACTTTACCGTTCCGCCGTCGGGCTGGGCCTTGCCCATGAGTATGTCGTACAGCATGGATATCGTCGTGCTCCTGTCGGAGACGATGCCTATCTTGTCGCCGCGCTGGACTGTGAAGGAGACGTCCTCGAAATATCCCTTCTTGGTCAGATTCTCCACCATGAGGATGTCGTTGCCAAGTTCCTTTTCGTATTTGAAGTCGATGTATGGATACTTGCGCAACGAGGGTTTGAAGTCGGTTATCGTCAGTTTTTCGAGTTCCTTTTTGCGTGAGGTGGCCTGCCTGGACTTGGAGGCGTTTGCTGCAAAGCGCGCGATGAAGTCCTGCAGTTCCTTAGCCCTCTGCTCGTTCTTCTTGTTTATCTCCCTCTGCTGACGGGCGAGCAGCTGGTTGGTCTGGTACCAGAAGTCATAATTGCCCAGCATCATATTGATCTTGCCGTAGTCAACGTCGCAGATATGCGTGCAGACCTTGTTCAGAAAGTGCCTGTTGTGCGATACAATGATGATGGTATTTTCGAAGTCGAGCAGGTAATTTTCCAGCCAGCGGACAGTCTTTATGTCGAGGTTGTTGGTAGGCTCGTCTAAAAGCAGCACATCGGGATTGCCGAACAGTGCCTGCGCAAGCAGCACTTTCACCTTGCGCTTGGCGTCGAGATCGGCCATCAGCATGTGATGGCACTCTTCGGGGATATCGAGTTCGTTGAGGAGGGTCTGCGCCTCGTATTCGGCGTCCCAGCCGCCCAGCTCTGCAAACTCCCCCTCGAGTTCGCTGGCGCGCACGCCGTCTTCGTCGGAAAAGTCGGGTTTGGCATACAGCGCGTCTTTCTCGTCCATTATCTGCACGAGCTTTTTGTGCCCGAGCATAACAGCGCGCAGCACGGTGACGTTGTCATAGGCATTCTGGTTCTGCTGCAAAACAGACATGCGCTCGGTCTTGTCGAGCGTGACTTCGCCCTTGTTAGGCTCTATTTCGCCGCTGAGTATTTTAAGGAAGGTAGACTTGCCCGCGCCGTTGGCGCCGATTATGCCATAGCAGTTTCCCTTAGTGAATTTGAGGTTGACGTCCTCGAATAATTTTTTGCTGCCGTATTGTAACGATACATTGTTTACCTGAAGCATCTGTCTCTCCGAAAGTTTTGTTTTCGTGTATATTATATAGTTTTTGCACCCGTTCGTCAAACGGCAAACTGGCTGTTGTAAAGTTTATTGTAAAATCCGCCGAGCGCGATGAGTTCCTCGTGCCTGCCCTGCTCGATTATTTTTCCGTCCTTCATCACCAGGATGAGGTCGGCATTCTTTACGGTGGACAGCCTGTGGGCGACGATAAAGCTCGTCCTGCCCTCCATCATCTTTGCAAACGCATGCTGGATCTGCATCTCCGTGCGAGTGTCTATCGAGGATGTAGCCTCGTCGAGAATGAGCATCGGCGGCAGAGAGAGCATTATTCGCGTTATGCATAAAAGCTGTTTCTGCCCCTGCGAAAGGTTGCCGCCGTCCTCCGATATCACGGTGTCGTAGCCATTTTCGAGCTGGACGATGAACTTGTGCGAATGAGCGTTCTTTGCAGCCTGAATTATCTCTTCGTCGCCGGCGTCCGGCTTGCCCATGGCTATGTTCTGCTTTACCGTGCCGTTTTTGAGCCAGGTATCCTGCAACACCATTCCGTAGTTGCGGCGCAGCGAACTGCGCGTCACCGTGCGTATGTCGTTGCCGTCTACGGAGATCGCGCCGCCATCGACGTCGTAAAAGCGCATAAGCAGGTTTATGAGCGTAGTCTTGCCGCAGCCGGTGGGACCTACTATGGCGATCCTGCTGCCGGCTTTTACGTCTAAGTTGAGGTTTTCTATAAGTTTCCGCTCCTGCGTGTAGGAGAAACTTACGCCGTCGAAGGCGACGTCCCCCCTTACGTCCTTAAGCTGCTTTGCGTCCGGCGCGTCGGGGATCTGCAGCGGCTCGTCTATGAGTTCATATATCCTGCCCGCGCACGCGATGGCGTTCTGGATCTCGGTTATGACGCCGGTGATCTCGTTGAACGGCTTGGTGTATTGGTTGGCGTAGCTTAAAAGCGTGCTCAGCTTGCCCACGTTGAAGGCGACGGGCAGCACCGAGGGGTAAATTATCGTAAGCGCGCCTGCGAGCGCCACCGCCGCATATACCAGCGCGTTCACAAACCTCGTCGTGGGGTTGGGGAGCGAAGAGAAGAATGTCGCGTCCTGCGAGGCCTTCGCGAGGCGCTCGTTTATCTCGTCGAACTTTTCTGAATTCTCGTCCTCATGCGAAAACGCCTGAACGACTTTCAGATTACCCACCATCTCGTCGATGAACGCCGTCTGTTCGCCGCGTATCTGCGAATTTTTGCGGAAGAGCTTATATGTCCTCGTCGAGACGAACTTTGCTATGAACAGTGAAAGCGGAGTGAGCACGAATACGGCGAGCGCGATTATCCAGTTGAGCACGAACATCATCACGAGCGTGCTGATTATTGTGAGCACGCCTGTAAAAAACTGCGTAAAGCCCATTAAAAGGCCGTCGGCAAACTGGTCCACGTCGGCAACGTTTCTGCTCACGAGGTCGCCGTAAGGGTGCGCGTCGAGGTATTTGAGCGGGAGCTTGTGGATATGTTCAAACGCCTCCTTCCTTATGTCGAGCGTCACCGAATAGGTGATCTTGTTGTTTATTATGTTGAGCAGCCACTGCGCTATGCAGGTAACCGCCACGGAGACGGCTATCAGTATGAAGCAGCGGAAGATGCCCTGCCAGTCCGTCGCGCCCTCTATCATATAGTTTATGGCGTCGCCGAAGAATATCGGCACGGCAAGGCTGCCCGCGACGGTTACCATCGCCATGAGCACGGATAAGATTATATAGTGCGTATAGCCCCTGAGCTGCTTCAATATGCGCTTTATCGTCTGTTTCTGGTTGAGAGGCCGCATGTCACGCTTCCTCCTTTTCGTACTGCGAATAGTGTATCTCGCGGTAAAGCGGGCAGCTTTTGAGCAGCTGTTCGTGCGTGCCGATGCCCGCAACGGCGCCGTGGTCGAGCACTATTATCTTGTCGGCGCCGCGGATCGACGACGTGCGCTGCGAAACGATGAACACGGTGGGATCGTAGTCAAGTTCTTTGAGCGAGTGGCGCAGCCTTGCGTCGGTGGCGTAGTCGAGCGCCGACGCGCTGTCGTCCAGAATGAGTATCTCAGGCCTTCTTACGAGCGCGCGGGCTATCGTGAGCCTCTGCTTCTGCCCGCCCGAAAAATTCAGGCCGCCCTGCTCCACCTTTTCATACAGTCCGTTCTTTTTCGCGCTTATAATGTCTGCCGCCTGTGCGCACTCCACCGCCCGCATCAGCTCCTCGTCGGTGGCGTCCGGTTTGCCCCAGCGCAGATTGTCTGCTATAGTGCCGTTGAACAGCACCGCCTTCTGCGGGACTATGCCGCACTTTGAGCGCACCTCGTCGTCGGCGTATCCGTTTACGTTTATGCCGTCTATATACACCTCGCCCTCGCTGGCGTCATAAAAGTGCGGTATCAGGTTTACGAGCGTGGTCTTGCCGCTGCCCGTGCCGCCTATCACGCCTATCGTTTCGCCGCGCTCGGCAGTAAAACTTACGTCCGTGAGCGCGTTGCCCGCGTCGGGCGCATACTTCATGCTGACATTGTTGAAGCTGATGAAGGGCATTCCCTCCCGCTTTATCCTTTCGCCGTGTTTGAGCGTGGGCTGCATGGCAAGCACTTCCGAAAGCCTGCCCGCGCATGCAAAGGACTTCGTCACCGTGATTATCAGATTGGCGAGCTTGATAAGCTCCACGAGGATCTGGGAGATGTAGTTATAGAGCGCCACGACTTCGCCCGTTGTGAGCGTGCCCGACTCCACCTTTATGGCGCCCGTGTACAGCAGCGCGATGACGCCCGCGTTGATCACTGCGTAGGTGAGCGGGTTCATGAGCGCCGATACCCAACCCGCGACCGTCTGCGAGTGTTTCAGGGCGCTGTTCTGCGCATTGTAGGCGGCGATCTCCTTCTCCTCGTTGCAGAACGCACGTATCACCCTTGCGCCGGTGAGCGATTCGCGGGTGTATGCGGTTATCCCGTCGAGGTTGCCTTGTACCTTTCTGTACAGCGGTATGGTGACGAGCAATATAGCAAACACTATCACGCACAGCACGGCTATCGCGCCGGCAAATATACCTCCTGCAAGCGCGTCTATGGTGAACGCGCAGACCATGGCGCCGAACACAATGACGGGCGAACGCATAAACAGGCGCAGAACCATGTTTACGCCGTTCTGCACCTGGTTTACATCACTTGTCATGCGCGTTATCATGCGGGACGTGCCCAACCCGTCTATCTCGGAATAGGAGAGCGACTGCATCTTGTTGAACAGGTCGCGCCTCAAAAATTTGGCGAAGCCTGCCGCCGCCTTTGCCGCAAAGAACTGTGCGAACACCGCGCACACGAGCCCCACAGCACCGAGAGCGACGAGCACGCCGCACATCCCGACTATATAGCCCGTACCCCTGCCGCCCGTGATGCCGTTGTCGATTATAGCCGAAACGACGAGCGGCACAATGAGCTCGAAACAGGCTTCGAGGAATTTGAACAGAGGCGCCAGCACGCTTTCCTTTTTATAACTTACAAGATACTTGAGTAAACTGCCCATTTGGCAGAATTATAACATTTTCGGCGGTAAAAAGCAATTAGATTGCTTTTATTATTGCATTTAACGGCGAGCTTTGATAAACTATTTGTATGTCTTACGAAGTCTACCTCAAAAAGAACGAAGAAAAGCGCATAGTTGCCGGGCACAGCTGGGTATACGCCAACGAGGTCGCCCGCATAGAGGGCAAGGATAAAAACGGTTCGCTCGCGTCAGTCTATTCCTCCGACGGCAAATTCATAGGCAAGGGCTACATAAACCACGCGTCCAAGATCCTGGTGAGGATATTCATCCGCGGCAACGGCACCGACGACAGGGAATTTTACATGCAAAAACTTACCGCCGCATGGGAATACCGCAAAAAGCTGGGCTATGAAAACTGCTGCCGCGTGGTATTTGCCGAGGCCGACGGCCTGCCCGCGCTGATAGTCGACAAATACGGCGATTACCTCTCGGTGCAGTGCCTTTCACTGGGTATTGACCAGAGGAAGAAACTCATAACCGACTGCCTTGTCGAAATCTTTCACCCCAAGGGCATATACGAGCGCAGCGACGTGACACTGCGCAAAAAGGAGGGACTCGCCGAAGTAAAAGGCGTGCTGTACGGCGAGGTGCCCGAGCTCGTCGGTATAGAGGAAAACGGCCTCAAAATGTTCGTCGACATAATAAACGGGCAAAAGACGGGATACTTTCTCGACCAGAAGGAGAACAGGTTCGCCGCAAGGAGATATGCCGCGGGCGGCGAGGTGCTCGACTGCTTCTGCAACAGCGGCGGCTTTACGGTAAATTGCGCCGCAACGGCAAGGCACGTCACGGCGTGCGACATATCGCAGCCCGCCCTCGACAGCGTGATGCGCAACGCGCGCGCCAACGGGCTTTCCAACATAGACACGCTCTGCGGCGACGCCTTTGCGTTGCTGCGCGATTTCAGGCGCGCAGGCAAAAAATTTGACCTGGTGATACTCGACCCTCCCGCCTTCTGCAAGACGGCGGACGAGGTAAAGGACGCCTGCCGCGGCTATAAGGACATAAACATACAGGGCATGAAACTTGTGAAGAGCGGCGGATTCCTCATTACCTGCTCGTGCTCGCACTACATGTCGCCCACGCTGTTCGAGCGGATGCTTGCCGAGGCCGCAAAAGAGAGCGGCCGCACCGTGCGCTGCGTGGAAGTAAGGACGCAGGCGCCCGATCACCCCGCTCTTTTATGCGCGGACGAGACGCACTACCTGAAATTTTACGTCCTGAATGTAGAGTAAATTGACAAAGTAAAGCGAAGGCGCGCGGCTTAATGCCGCGCGCCCGAATTTTACAGTTACTTAAATCGCCCAGTTGCCGTCTTTGAAGATCTGAACGCGGCTGCCGTCCTTTGTCACGCCCACTATCGAAAGGTCTTTGCTGCCTATCATGAAGTCCACGTGGATCATGGAATCGTTTATACCGAGCTGCTTGCACTCTTCGAAAGAGTACTTCTCGTAATCTTCAAGGCAGTTGTTGAAGCCTCTGCCCAGCGCTAGATGGCAGCTCGCGTTTTCGTCGAACAGCGTGTTATAGAACAGTATGCCGGTATTGTTTATCGGCGAATCGTATGCAATCAGCGCGCACTCGCCGAGGTAAGCGGCGCCTTCGTCCATGTTCACCATCTGCTCTAAGAGTTCGCCGTTTTTTTCGGCGTGCGTCTTTATCACCTTGCCGTCCCTGAATTCAAGCCAGAAATTTTCTATGAGTTTGCCCTGATAGGAGAGCGGCTTGGTTGCTACCACTTTTCCCTCCGCTCTGCCGCGCATAGGTGACGTGAACACCTCTTCGCTGGGAATGTTGGGATTGAAATAGATGCCCTTGCCGAGCGTGGTCTCGCCACCGCCCGCAAAGATTCCCTTGTCTATCAGCCCTACCTTAAAGTCGGTGCCGTTCGAACTCTTGTATTCGAGATATTCGAACTTGTGCGAATTGAGGAATGCGCAGCGCTCGGCAAGTTTTTTGTTGTGCTTTTCCCATGCCGCCACGGGATCGCCGTCCACGCGCGAAGTGTACAGGATGGCCTCCCACAGCTTTTCCACCGCCTCGTCGTCGGAAAGACCGGGGAACACTTTGCGCGCCCACGCCTTGCCGGGCACCGCCGCTATGCACCACTGGTACTTGTTTTCAAGCGCGTCGTTATAAGGCTTTATGAACGGATACTTCGCCATGCGCGCCGCCGCTATCTTCTTGCCGTCGGTGCCGTTCAGCCCGTCGGGATCGTCGGAATCGAGCCAGAGCAGGCAGGAGAGCTTGTCCAGCCTGCGCTTGAGCTTTGCCTCGTCCACCTGCGAAAATTCCGAGAGCGACTCCTGTGTGCGGTAGATGTAGTTGAGCTTTGTCACGGGCATGTATCTCCACTCTACTTCCACCCTGCCGGCACCCGCCTTATACAGCTGTTCGGTGACCATCGCCACAAACTCCGGCTGGTCAAGGTCGCACCTTACTATTACTTCCTGCCCCTGCTGAACGTTAAGCCCGCACTTTACGAGCAGTTCTGCATACTTTTCCAATCTCTTCTTGTCCATATGTAACCTCTTTGATGTAACGGCGCCAGGGCGCCTTTTTCTTAAAGATTATACCACTGCCCGACGTTACAGTCAACCGCAAATCCGCCGCAATCAAAATTTATTTACTTTGGTTAATAATTTTATTATCGTGTATGACGGAGAGTCGGCGAAAACAAATAAAAACTGTGTAATTTATGTATTTCACATAAAATCGCTTGCTTTTTTCGCACAAATCTAATATCATATTTAAGGCTCGGCTGAAAGATGCCGGCTAGCGATGCGGAGATGGCTGAGCGGTTTAAGGCGCACGATTGGAAATCGTGTGAGGTCAAAAGCCTCCGGAGGTTCAAATCCTCTTCTCCGCGCCAGATTCCCGCAACAGAATTTTCCTGTTGCGGGAATTTATCTTATACATTTCGTATGATTTAAGGCCACGCGGAAAACCGCGTGGCCTTAATAAATCTAAGCGCATGAAGCCATGCGCAGGCGTTATTTTCAGGAAACTACCCTTATTACCGAAACGACTTCGGCAATGTCTGCCGTGGAGTTGATGTCCTCCACCGCCTTCATTATGCTCTTCTCCTTTGTGCGGTGAGTGATGAACACAAGCGGCACGCAAGTTTCGTCGCCGCCGTCCTCCTGGATCATCTGCGCAAGCGAGATGTTGTGGCGGGAGAATATCGAGGAAACTTTTGCAAGCACGCCCGCCTTGTCGTGCGCGTTCAGCCTTAAATAGTAGGCCGATTTGAAGTTATCGATAAACTTTACCGAAGGGTCTGCCTCTTCGGTGTTTGTGAACGTGGAATACCTGAACGTGGGATGGGTCGCGCAGTAGATGACGTCGCCCACGATCGCGCTGGCAGTGGGGCGCGCGCCCGCGCCGCGGCCGTAGAGCATGACGTCCTCAACATAGTCGCCCGTTATATAGACGGCGTTGTAGCTGTCCTTCACGCTGGCGAGCGGGTGACCGCTCTTTATATACGTGGGGTGAACGCGCACCTCTATGCCGTCGTCGGTGTTCTTGCCTATCGCCAGCAGTTTGAGCACGTAGCCCAGCTGCTTGCCGTACTGGATATCTTCGGGGGTGATGTGCGTGATCCCCTCGCGGTAGATCCTGGAAAAGGGTATCTTGGTATGGAAGGCGAGGCTGGAAAGTATGGAGAGTTTATAGGCCGCATCAAAGCCTTCGACATCAGCCGTAGGATTGGCCTCGGCATAGCCCAGGCGCTGCGCCTCTTTGAGTACTTCCTCGTAAGATGCGCCTTCGTCGGTCATCTTGGTGAGGATGTAGTTGGTGGTGCCGTTGATTATGCCCATTATGGAAAGTATCTTGTTGCCCTGCAGATTGTCCAGCAGAGTGCGTATCACGGGCACGCCGCCCACGCACGTCGCCTCGTAAAACAGGCCGCAGTTGTTCTTTCTGGCAATCCTTTCCAGCTCGTGACTGTGTTTGCAGAACAATTCCTTGTTGGATGTGACTACAGACTTGCCCGCGTTGAGGGCAGAGAGCACAAAAGTCCTTGCAGGCTCTACCCCGCCCATTACCTCGACTACTATGTCGACGTCGGGATTGGAGCAGATCTCTGCGATGTTTGCGGCGATCTTATTTTCCTGAACGCCGAGCGCAAGCGCCTTTTGCTTGTTCAGTTCGAGTACGTTTTCAACAGAGATATCCACTCCCTGCGTATCCATGTAAAACTGCCTGTGTTCGGTGAGCATCTTATACGTTCCGCCGCCGACAACTCCCAGTCCCAAAATGGCAACTCCGACTTTTTTCATATTGTTCGCCCTCCTGAAAGGTTATTCACTTCTCTGCGCTGTTCATGTAATACAGATACTTCAGTCCGTCGAGAGTAAGAAATTTGTCAACGCAGTCTATGCAGTCTATTTCCTTTGCGATAACTTCGGAAAATCCGCCCGTTGCCACAGTTCTTATATCGGGCAATTTAAGTTCGCGCTTTATTTTTTTGACGATGTAGCCCACGAGCCCTGCGAAGCCGAACACTATCCCCGCCTGCATGTTGGTGACGGTGTTCTTTGCTATGATGCTTGCGGGGCGCTCTATCTCCACCCTCGGCAGCTTGGCGGTGCCGTTTACGAGGCTGTCGAGCGAGCCCTTTATGCCGGGCGCTATCACTCCGCCTATGAATTCCCCCTTTTCGTCGAGGATGTTGAAGGTAGTTGCGGTGCCGAAATCGATGATGATGAGCGGCGCGCCGTACTTTTTCAGGCCTGCGACGTTGTTCACCACTCTGTCGGCGCCCACCTCGCGGGCGTTGTCGACCTTCATATTGAGGCCGGTTTTAAGCCCGGGGGCAAGCGTGAGCGGCTTAATATGCAGATAAGTAGAGCACATGCGCTCGAGGGTGAAATCGAGCTGCGGAACGACAGACGAGATTATCCCGCCCTTTATAAGCGCGCTGTCTATCCCGTTATTTGCAAGTATGGTTAAAAGCTGGCCGCCGTATTCATCGGAGGTCTTTTTCACGTCGGTGGCGACGCGGAAGCTGAGAGCAAGTTCTTCGCCGTCGAACACGGCATATTTTATGTTGGTGTTGCCAACGTCAAGACAAATTATCATACCGCTAAATAATTCAGCGCGCCGACCTGCCGGAGAGGCGCTTTTCCACTATCCTGTCCACCGAATAGATCGCCGGCGCAAGCACGAGGTTTACCCCGAGTTCTATCGCAAAATTTATCATTATCAGCGCAATGAACACGCCGAATGCACTGCCCACGCTGGCAACGACGGCGTCGTACATGCACAGGCAGCCGAGCACGAACACGCCCGTGTTTACTATCGGTGCGCACGCCGCGGCGGCAAAAGCCGCAACATACCTGTTTTTGCGCGCCACCGCCCTGAACAGCAACGCGGGCAGAATGCCCGCAAGCGTACCTTTGAGCAGCACGGTGAGCACGGCGAGCACCGGCGTATAATTCATGAGCGCAAGGCACAGCGGGTCGAATATGGTTATTATGCCGAACACCAGCCCGAGGAAACCGCCGGCGGCCGGTCCCAAAAGCATGCCGCCCACTATTATGGGCACGAGCACGAACGACATGGCCGTGCCCCCGGGCATCGGAACGGAAAGCCCGAACAGCTGGAGCACGAGCACGAGTGCGAGGAGCACGCCGAGCATGGCGATGTTCCTTGCTGTGAAAAAGGATCTTACAGCCTTTTGCATTGAGTTACCTCCATCGGATTTCGCTATGGAATATCCGCAGAAAAAAGATTATTATACCATCGAACGGTCGGACTTCCGCAAAGCGGAATGCCCGCCGAAGGCATCGTTACATTTTTATAATTATACCATCAGGGACTGTGCAATGCAAGCAAATAGAGCAAAGTGTAACATTTTTGAGGCAAATTAAATATTATTTAATATAGGCAAACTGCGGGGCAAGTCAACCGTACATACCGCCCCGCAACCCGAAATTCAAGGAGGAACATATGAACATCTTTTCTGACTGCGGCTGCGGTACCAACAGCTGCCTGTGGATACTTATACTTCTGCTCATTGCCGCAAGCTGCAGCGGCAACGGCATCGACTCCGTGCTGAGCGGAAGCTGTACCCCCATTCTCATAGCCCTTCTTTACACCATGTGGAAGAACGGCACACTTTCCGCCATCTTCTGCGGCAAGGGCAATTCCTGCGGCTGCAACTGAATTTCATGCGATCGCCGTCCGCGCGTAATGCGCGGGCGGCATAAAAGGGGCCTTCAAGGCCCCTTTTTCTTGTTTCTGTCGTATACGTATTTATAGAGTGCGACCAACGTCTTTGCGTCGCTGATCTCACCGTTTTCGCACATGGCAATGCATTCGTCTATATCAATGAACCTGCAGTTTACAAACTCGTCGTCGTCAGGATGTTGCCTTGAAAACTCTGCTTCGGTAGCAAAAAAGATATAAATTATCTCGTCGGTATAGCCGGGCGAAGGATATATCTCCGCAAGCCGCTCAAGCTTCTTTGCCCGCCAGCCCGTCTCCTCTTCAAGCTCTCTCAATGCGGCCGAACACGGATCTTCGCCGCTGTTCAGTTTGCCTGCCGGTATCTCCCATATGACTTTTCCGTACGGGAACCTGAACTGTCGCTCCATCAGGACCATGCCGTCCTTTACAAGCAACACCGCAGCGCCGCCCGGGTGACGGACAGCCTCGCGCCGGGCAGTTCTGCCGTTTGGCAGTCTGACTTCAGAAAGCTCGAGGTCGATTATCTTCCCTTTGTACAGCCGTTCGGCCGAAAGTGTAATTTCTGCCAGATCTTCGTCCATTTCAGGCCTCCGTGAGCGATGCGATCTGTTGCGTAAGTTGCGAGAAACCGCCGTGACACACGGAATAATAGTCATAGCCGCGCAATATGGCCTCTGCCTCGCTTGCTCTGCCGTCCTTCAGCGCGTCTTCCAGTCCCGCGAGCATCGACAGGCCGTCGCTTTTGTCGGACCCGGACATGCCGGAGTTTTCTATAAGATTGCGCTCCTGCGCGATGAGCAGCGCGATCACGGTAGCGCGCTGTGCCCTGGCAGGATCTGCCGCAGGCTGAGCGGTAGGTGCGTACTGCCGTTCCTGTGCCTGCTCCTCGAACAGCTGTCTCACAATCTTTTCAAACGGAGCTATCACCGCCTCGCCGAACGAGCGGAAACCCGAACTGTAACTGCCGTCCTCGGGGAAATACCTGCGGAGAAAATCGTTGAGATCCATCGAGCCCCTGTCGAACTCGGCAAGCAGGCAGAACACGAATGCCAGCCTGTCTGCCGGCTGTTCGGGAAGTATCACCCTGCATGTCTGCGCAAAGCCCTCTCCCGTAACGGCAAGGCAGCTGCGCTTTGCCGTTATGTAGTCGAAGTCCTTTGTGACCTCGGAAAACAGGCGATAGAGCACCTCGGAAGCCGCTATCGACCTCAACACGTCCTTTATGTGGGTCGTTGCCATTATAAATTTACAACTGCGGAGCTCCCCGCACTTTTTCAAAAAATCTTTGACCTGGCGATCGCTGCCGTCCATCGCATAACCTTCCTGATTTTGATTTACGATATGATTATATCACAATTTTCCGCAAATCAAATTATTTTTAAGCAAATAGTTGCTTTTAACTCATAAATTATGTATAATTAAATCACTTTTTTTCAGATACGGGTGAATTTGCACGATTATGGTAAATACGGGTGAAACGTCTATCAACAAGCTTATAATCCTCTTTGTGTTCGACAAGATGGAGAGCGCGATATCCGAGAGGACCATTCTGGACATGTGTTCCTCCTCCAACGAATGGATGGGATACATGGACTGCGTTAATGTCATTCATAAGCTGCTGGACGACAACTTTATCTGTGTCGTCAGTGAAGACGAGGACACGCTGTACACCATCACCCCCGACGGACGGGAGACTCTTGCAAACTTTTATATAAAGATCCCCAAGAGCGTGCGCGAAGAGATTTCTCAATTCGTCAAAAAGAACAGCTCTCGCTACCGCAACAAACAGGAATGCCGCTCCGACTACTATCAGAACAAAGACGGCACATACACCGTCTATCTTAAGATCCTCTCCCCCGTACAGCCCATACTTGAACTCAAATTCGTCGTGCCGGACAGAAAGACGGCAAACAAGATCTATAAAAAATGGGAGGAAAAGGCCTCTGACCTGTATTCGGTCATATACGAGAACCTTTCGGACTGATATGTTTACTTACAAGACAAGCGGGACATGCTCGCGTTCAATATCGTTCAACGTTGATGAGTCCGGCAGATTGCACAACGTAAAATTCAATGGCGGTTGCCGCGGAAACACGCAGGGCGTGGAAAAACTTGCCGAAGGCAGAACTTTAGGCGAGGTGGAAAGCATGCTTGCGGGCATACAGTGCAGGAACGGCACCTCCTGCCCCGACCAGCTTTCAAAGGCCATAGCGGCGTACAGAAATTCGGTCAAATAAGTTTGCCCGTTTCAGGGCAAATGCGGCTGGCACAGCTTTTAATGCTGTGCCAGCCGCTTTTATCTATTTAACGAGTGTATCGTAAAAATTATGCATGGTGCCTCCGCGCAGATCAATGTAAAAGCACCTGCCCTGATATCCGTATTCCGGAAGGTAGCGGTTGACGTTGAAGCCGCAGTACTCCGGTTTTGCCTCTATAAGCAGCCTTTCGAACGGCATTCCCTCTGACTCGAGCCTCCCGGCAAAGCAGAATTCCGCCCATACGCCTTCGAGCACGGCTTTCGCGGTGTGCTCGTTCAGGCTTACCCCGAACGCGGGCATCGTAACGGAACTTGCCGTCATGACGTTCCATGCCGCCATGATCTCTTCAAACCTTTCATCTCCCGCAACACAGGTCTCCTTTGCCCCGTCGCGGTAGATGTTTATCTCCTCTGCCTGCGAAAATATCTGTTGCAACTGCATTGTGTCACCCCGCGCGCATAACGGCGCACATTTAATTTGCCTTTTTCGCAGATAAATATTCGTCTATGGCTTTGGCCGCCGTCTTGCCGGCGCCCATCGCGAGTATTACCGTGGCTGCGCCCGTAACGGCATCGCCGCCCGCGTATACGCCCTCTTTGCTCGTCCTGCCGGTGGCTTCATCTACTATAATACCGCCGCGGCGGTTGACTTCCAGTCCCGCCGTTGTATTTTTTATGAGCGGGTTGGGGCTCGTGCCTATCGCCATTATCACGCAGTCGACGTCGATGACGTACTCGCTGCCCGGTATTTCCACGGGGCGGCGCCTGCCCTGTTCGTCGGGTTCGCCCAGCTCGCACTTTATCACCTTTATGCCCGTAACGAATCCGTTTTGGGGGTCGCGCCTGTCGTCGGGGTTATGAAATCCTATTATCTCGACGGGGTTGCGGAGTATATCGAAGATTATCCCCTCCTCCTCGGCGTGCTCCACCTCTTCGCGGCGGGCGGGTATCTCCTCCATGGAGCGTCTGTAGATGATATGTACGCTTTCGGCGCCCAGCCTGAGCGCGGTGCGGGCGGCATCCATCGCAACATTGCCTCCGCCCACGACGGCAACGTGTTTTGCGTGCATTATGGGAGTATCGGAGTGCTGCTTATACGACTTCATAAGGTTGTTGCGCGTGAGGAACTCGTTTGCCGAGTACACGCCCTTGAGGCTTTCGCCGGGTATGCCCATAAAACGGGGAAGCCCCGCGCCCGAGCCTATGAATACCGCCTCGTAGCCCATTTCAAACAGTTCGTCGACGGTGAGCGTCTTTCCGATGACGACGTTGGTGTTCACTTCAACGCCGTACTGCTTCAAGTTTTCCACCTCTTTGTTGACTATATCTTTGGGCAGACGGAATTCCGGTATGCCGTATACGAGCACGCCGCCGGCAAGATGCAGCGCCTCGAAGATGGTCACCCTGTACCCCTTCTTGGCAAGGTCGCCCGCGCATGTAAGGCCCGAGGGGCCTGAACCTATGACGGCGACTTTATGCCCGTTGGATACGGGCACATGCATTATACCTTTGAAATTTTTGTTGTGGTAGTCCGCCACGAAGCGCTCTAACCTGCCTATGCCGACGGGCTCGAACTTTATGCCGAGCGTACATTTCTGTTCGCACTGGGTCTCCTGGGGACACACTCTGCCGCAGACCGCGGGCAGTGAAGAGCTCTCAGAGATTATCCTGTATGCCTCCTCGTATTCCCCCGTCCCGATCTTTGCAATAAATTCTGGGATGGATATGTTCACCGGGCAGCCGTTCACGCACGGTCTGTTCTTGCAGTTGAGGCAGCGCTGCGCCTCTGCGACCGCCGTCTTTTCGTCGTAACCGAGCGCTACCTCGTCGAAATTCTTCGCGCGTACCTTGGGATCCTGTACCGGCATCTCGTGTTTTTTGGGTTGTATTGCCATCATTCTGCCTCCTTTTTGAAGAGATTGCAGGCTTCGTCCCTCGCGTGCATTTCAAAATCGGCATACATTCTGCCACGCTCCATCGCCTCGTCGAAGTCCACATCGTAGCCGTTGAAGTCCGGGCCGTCAACGCAGGCAAAATGCGTCTTGCCGCCGACGGTCAGGCGGCAGCCGCCGCACATTCCCGTACCGTCTATCATGATGGGGTTCATCGATACCGTGACGGGCACCCCGAACGGCTTTGCCGTTGCGACGACGAATTTCATCATGATGAGCGGCCCTATGGCAAATATCATATCGTACTTTTCGCCGCTTTCCAGCGCCTCTTTGAGCGGCTCGGTAACTACTCCCTTCCTGCCATAGCTGCCGTCGTCCGTCACTACGGTGAGTTTATCCGAGCACTCGGAAAATTCCTTTTCGAGTATTACGAGATCCCTGTTGCGGAAACCTGTCACCGAGTGCACTTCGCAACCGAGCTCGTGCAGTTTCTGCGCCACGGGCATTGCTATCGCGCAGCCCACGCCGCCGCCCACGATGCAGGCCTTCTTTATGCCCTCCGTTTCGGTCGCCCTGCCGAGAGGGCCGCAGAAATCGGCGAGGCTGTCGCCGACATTCTTATGGTTGAGTTTTATCGTGGTAGCGCCCACCACCTGAAAAATTATCTTTACCGTGCCCGCCTTTACGTTGCAGCCCGCAACGGTGAGCGGAATCCTTTCGCCGTCCTCGTCCACACGAAGAATGATGAACTGCCCCGGCTGCGCCTTCTTTGCCACGAGAGGAGCGAATATGTCCATCATCGTCACGGTGGGATTGAGTTCGCGCTTCTCTATGATCTTATACATCATGTACTCTCCTTGCCGTCTTTTCACGACGTCTTTTATGCTCTTTATCATGTATACGGGGTAGGGCGCTTCGGCATCGCGGGCATAGCGCGTGCGGCGCACTACGCCGAGCTGCAGCCTGCTGTGCCTGCCGAGCGGGGCAAGCACTTCGTCGCCGCTCTCCACATCGCCGAACGGGCATACGTACCAGTACTGCCGCCCCGCTACGTTGGGGTCGTCGATAAAATCCACCGATACAAAATACATTGCGTCATTCATTGTACAGTGTATTATAGCACACGCCTTTGCTTTTAACAACAAAATAAGGCTTGCTTTTTGCGGCAAGCCTTATAAAAATTTACTTATTCTGCATAATTATTCATACTCGACTACGTCTATCCAGCGCTTTAAGAACTCCTTCTCTTCGTCGGGAGCCTTCACAAGGCGGGAAGCCGCAACTATCGGTATCCACTTCTGGACATACTGAATGGCTGTGTCGGACTTCTTGCAAAACAGCTTCAGATACTTGTCGCCGAGCTCGTTCTTGCCCTGCAGATAGAACAGCAGGTAGGTGCGCGCCACGTCCGCGGCGGCGTTGCCCTGGGTGGCATGCGCCCAGTCGATAACGTACGGAGTGCCGTCCTTGGTGATTATTACGTTGCTGGGGTTGTAGTCGCCGTGGCACAACTTGAAGTGCCTCTTCATGCCGTTGAGACGTGTGTGCAGGTCGTAGCGCGTGGTGGCGTCGAGCTCCGCTGCACTTATCTTCCTGTTCATCTTCTCGGTGAGGAAGTTGAGCATGGGCACGCGCTTGGAGTGAATGTTCATCTGAACGTCCACGAACAAGTCGAGGTACTCGTCCGTCTTACCGGGGTTCTGCTCCATGAGCTGCTCGAGCGTGGTGCCCTCTATGTAGTCCATGGTGATCGACCACTTGCCGTCTACCGTGGAGACCGCCTGTATTTTGGGTATGTTGAGGTCGGTCTCCTCGACGCGCGCCTGGTTGAGCGCCTCGTTGAGTATGTCCGCCTTGGAATAGCCCCTGTCGAAGAGCTTTACAAGCTTGTCGCCGTCGCGGAAGATCTGTTTGCCCGGTCTCTCTGCAACAATATTTTCCTTTTTCATCGTTTATCCTCCTTAGTCTTTGCCGTAATATGCGTTGAGATACATCTGCTTTATCTCGCTCATCAAAGGATAGCGGGGATTTGCGCCCGTGCACTGGTCGTCGAATGCCTGTTCGGTCATGTCGTCCAGCCTTGCAAGGAAATCCTTTTCGTCTATGCCGTAATCCTTTATCGTCTTTTTGATGCCTATCTTTGCCTTGAGCTCGTCTATCGCCTTTATGAGGTTGTTGAGTTTGTCCTCGTCCGTCTTGCCGCCGAGGCCGAGCGCCTCCGCAACTTCCGCGTAGCGCCTGAGAGTCTTCGGGTGATCGTACTGACTGAAGGTGCCCATCTTTGCGGGCGCCTCTGCCGCGTTGAAGCGGAGCACTTCGTCTATCATGAGGGCGTTGGCGATACCGTGGGGCAGGTGATGGAACGCGCCGAGCTTGTGCGCCATGGAGTGGCATACGCCGAGGAAGGCGTTTGCAAACGCCATGCCCGCCATGGTTGCCGCATTTGCCATCTTCTCCCTTGCCTCTACGTCCGTCTGGCCGTTTTCATAGGCGCGGGGCAGATACTTGAATATAACTTTGAGTGCCTGAATGGCGAGGCCGTCGGTGTAGTCGGTCGCCATTACGGAGGCGTAGGCCTCGAGCGCGTGGGTAACGGCATCGATGCCCGAAGCCGAGGTAAGGCCCTTGGGCGCGCTCATGTGCAGGTCGGTATCCACTATCGCCATATTCGGCATCAGCTCGTAGTCTGCAAGGGGATACTTCACACCCGTCTTTTCATCGGTAATGACTGCAAACGGGGTAACTTCCGAACCGGTGCCCGCCGAAGTGGGTATTGCGATGAAGTATGCCTTTTCGCCCATCTTGGGGAAAGTATATACCCTCTTGCGGATGTCTATGAAGCGCATAGCCATATCGAGGAAGTCTGCCTCCGGATGTTCGTACAGCACCCACATGATCTTGGCCGCATCCATCGCCGATCCGCCGCCGAGCGCGATTATGGTGTCGGGCTCGAAGTTGCGCATCTGGGCAACGCCTTCGAGGGCGCATGCAAGCGTGGGGTCGGGAGCCACGTCGAAGAAAGTATCGTGGGCGATGCCCATCTCGTCGAGCTTGTCGGTGATGCACTTGGTGAAGCCGCTCTTATAGAGGAAGCTGTCGGTGACGATGAACGCCTTTTTCTTGCCCATTACGGTCTTGAGCTCGTCGAGCGCGACGGGCAGACAGCCCTTCTTTACATAAACTTTCTGAGGTGCCCTGAACCACAGCATGTTTTCTCTCCTTTCGGCAACCGATTTGATGTTGAGCAGATGCTTCACGCCTACGTTCTCTGAAACGGAGTTGCCTCCCCACGTGCCGCAGCCGAGGGTGAGCGAAGGCGCGAGCTTGAAGTTGTACAGATCGCCTATACCGCCGAAGGATGAAGGCGTGTTGAGCAGTATGCGGCAGGTCTTCATTCGCTCGCAGAACTCAGCGAACCTGTCCTTGGCCTCGTGCTCATTGAGATAGATAGACGAGGTATGTCCGTAGCCGCCGTCGGCTATAAGCCTTTCGGCCTTGCCGAGCGCGTCTTCGAAGCTGCTTGCTCTGTACATGGCAAGCACGGGCGAAAGTTTTTCGTGCGCGAACTCTTCGGATATGTCGACCGATTCGACCTCGCCTATCAGCACCTTGGTGCTCTCGGGTACCTCTACGCCAGCAAGCTGAGCTATCCTGTATGCGCTCTGTCCGACTATTTTTGCATTGAGCGCACCGTTGATGATTATCGTCTTTCTTACCTTGTCGAGTTCTTTGCCCTTGAGGAAATAGCAGCCGCGGTAGGCAAATTCCTTCTTTACTTTGTCGTAGATCTTGTCGGCGACTATTACCGACTGCTCGGAGGCACAGATCATGCCGTTGTCGAACGTCTTGGAATGGATTATCGAGCTCACCGCAAGCAGAATGTCCGCGCTCTCGTCGATGATGGCGGGCGTATTGCCTGCGCCCACGCCGAGCGCGGGCTTGCCGCTGGAATAGGCCGCCTTTACCATGCCGGGACCGCCGGTCGCAAGAATGGTGTCCGATTCGGTCATGAGCAGGTTGGTCATCTCGAGCGAAGGCACATCGATCCAGCCTATGATCCCTTCGGGCGCGCCGGCCTGAACGGCCGCTTCGTATACTATCTTTGCCGCGGCAATGGTGGATTTCTTTGCGCGGGGATGGGGGCTTATTATGACGCCGTTGCGCGTTTTAAGGCAGATGAGGGTCTTGAATATGGCCGTAGACGTGGGGTTGGTCGTGGGGATGACCGCCGAGATGAGGCCGATGGGTTCGGCTATCTTCTTGAAGCCGTAAGCCTTGTCCTCCTCTATAACGCCGCATGTCTTGGTGAACTTGTACTTGTTATAGATGTATTCGGCGGCGTAGTTGTTCTTTATCACCTTGTCCTCAACAACGCCCATGCCCGTCTCTTCGACGGCAAGTTTTGCAAGGGGTATGCGCGCCTTGTTGGCAGCGATCGCGCACGCAAGAAAGATCTTGTCCACCTGTTCCTGTGTATAGGTCGAAAAGATCCTCTGGGCCTCCCTCACTCTCTTTATCTGCGCTTCGAGTTTTTCAACACTGTCGCAGATGTCGTAGGTAAACTTAAATTCCATACCTTTCTCCTTTACAGATTTTCACGCAGCAAAAGCTAATCGTAATTTTTTTATCAATAAAATTTTATCAAATAAACGTCCTTCGCGCAAGTGCACGGAGGCAAAAAGTAAAACATTTGCTTTTGTGTTAAATTGAAAACAAAAACAGTTAATTGCAAACATCTGTGCGTCACCCCTATTATAACCCACTTTTTAACATATTTCAATAGGCAGCCGAATAAAAACTTAAAGATAATCTCACGATTTGGCTTGACAATCGCGCGGTCATTTATTATAATATGCAATGTTTTGCGGATATGGCGGAATTGGCAGACGCGCAGGTTTCAGGTTCC
>DVIK01000015.1 GCA_018711385.1 Candidatus Coproplasma avistercoris | reverse complement strand
GCGGGCGGCACATGTGCCGCCCGCGCGTTTATGTGTATATTGATAAAACGATACGTATGATATATAATTAAAACAGAAAAAGGGGGATGAGGAATGAGACCGAAAAAATTTTTTGCCGTTACACTGGCTGTTTTAAGCCTGACGGCAACTATCGCCGTTTCGGGCTGCAAGGGCTGCGGCGACGAGGTTTTGCCGGAGTCCGACCTCGGATATTTCAGTTTTGCGGTAAAGGTCGAAGACGACGGTACCCGCAAGGCATACATTACCGGACTTACCGATTCGGGTGAACGGCAAAAGGTGCTTGTCTGCCCGGACAGCATGGGCGGCGGAGTCAAGGTGTACGGACTCGGTTATATCCGTCATTTCCTTGTCGGGTCGGAAAATATGGGGCGGTTTCACAGCGATAATCTCGAAAAGTTCTTCTTCCCGCATATGCCGAGGGAAGTGGAACGGGAGCCCGGCCCGACATTCAATTTTGAAAAAGCTCGGCCCGTCTGGTGGGACACGTCGGATATCGGAAAAGAGTTCTCGATCTCGCGCGCGGGTGCGATATACGGCTATAACTATTACCGCGCAAAAGTGACAGCAGGTCACTATATCGAGGAAAATTCCGTCATTGCAAACGTTTCCTTCATGTATAACTACGAAGGCGCGGAAAACGACGGGTACTTTTGGGTGGACAGCTACGACGAGGACGTAATAACTTTCATTCCGCCCAATCCCGAAAGGCCCGACTATCTGTTCGGCGGCTGGTATAAGGAACCCGAATGCATAAACAGGTGGGATTTTGAAAGGGACAGAACCGGCAAAGAACTGTATATAGAAGAGGGATCCGAATGCGATACCTATGAAGGCGTTTACATTTATGCAAAATGGATAAGCAATACATAGCTGAAAGGCTGTGCAAATCATATAAACGATCAAGGGCGCCCGCGCAATAATTTGCGCGGGCGCCCTTTGGCTTTACGAAAAGTATTTATTTGTTCTCTTCGTCGTCGGCCTTGTCGCCGTTCTCTGCGGGAGTTTCCTCACCGCTGTTTTCTTCAGCGGGGACTTCGGTGCTTTCAGTGCCGTCCTCTGCGGGGGTCTCCGCACTCTCGTCGGGCTGTGCTTCGCTTTCCGCAGGAGTTTCGTTTTCTTCGGGATCGGAAGTTATCTCGTTGCCGTCCTCTGCGCTGTCAGCCTCGCCGCTCTCCCCGTCTTCAACGAGGCCGAGTTTGCGGATATAGTGCTTGCGCTTTCCGGAGTAAACGTTGCGCTCGGTATGCTTGCGCGCGTTGGCGCTGCGTCTGTTCTTGAGCAGATCCCTTATGAACAGGGAGAGCAGGGTGAAGAGCAGTGCAACCGCAAGTATTATAGAGGCTGCAAGCAGTCCTACGTTGGTGTCGTTCGTTGCGGGGGTCTCTTCATCGTCCCCGGTGTCGTCATCCGTATCGCCGCTCGACACTGTCACCTTTGTCGCCGAATAGTCTACGAACACGCTGGTAGTATTGGTGGCGTTATCTCTGTAACTGAGGTAAACGAGCGTCTCCTCGTAGCTCTCGGGGTCGTAGTCGTACCCGGTCTCACCGTCCTGCGCCGTATCCTCGTTGAAGGGGATATAGCCCGCGTCGTCGTAGAGGGAGTAGGTGTAGTACATCGCATCGTAGCCGGCGGGGCGGTCGCTCTCGCTCAGCTTGTTTTCGGCAACGAAGCCGTCGAACAGTTCTTCGAAGTATGCGATGTTCTCATCCGCGCTCGCCAGCATGTTCTCTTCGGAGGTCAGCCCGCGTTCGTCGAACAGGCGGATGTAGGCGTCGATTATGTCGCTCTCATACGAGCCGGATATGTTGCCGAACGATTCCTCGCTGACGGTAACCGCGCTGTAATCGAACACCACAAAGCTGCCGGGCACGCTGCCGCGTTCGGGGTCTGCGGTAAACGAACCGCTGCCGTCCGAGATCACGCCGCTGTAATTTCTCTCACCGCTCCAGAGTTCGAGTATGAATTCCTCGCTCTCGTCGCCGGTGTGAACAAAGAAGGTAACGGTCTGCCAGGTGTCTGCCACTCTGTTGCCGTCTGCGTCGTATCCGAGGTTTTCGATAACTGCCGCCTCGGGCGATGCAGCGCCGCCGAACAGGTTGCCGTCTGCGTCGTACCTGCCGTCAACCACTGCCATCAGCTGCCTTGCGCTGTCGGTGTTGTCGTATCTGAGCGCAACGCCGTCCTCGCCGCCGATCTTGAAGTTGGATACGGGCTGCTCTGAATAGGTAACTTCGGCGTTGCCTTCGTCGTCGGTCGTCGTGATGATGTAGCGGTATTCGCCGTTCTCATACCGGAACACCTTGGTAGTGGTGCCGTCGGAGTTCTGCGCCGTAAGGTAGTGGGGGGACTGTTCGCCGTTGTTGTTGCCGTCTGCGTCGGTCTTTGCGGCCTCTTCGGCGCTTATATAGTATACCGTGTCTTCGTCAAGGTCGGCAAAGTTCGTGGGTTCGCTTGCGCCTGCCGCGTAATAGGAAGCCCTTTCGTCGTAATACTCTCTGCCGTAGTTATACATGTTGGCAAACAGGTTGCCGTCCTTGTCCTCGTAGAGTCCGTCGCTGCGCAGGCGGTAGACGATGTGCAGGCGCTCGTCGTAATCGGCGTCGTCCTGAGGTTCTCCGTCGAGCACATTGCCAGCGCTGTCATACCAGAAGCTGTATCTGGGAAGATCGAATGCGGAAATTTCGGTGCGGCTGTCAGGATCGGTGAGATATACATAGGCTGCCGCGCCCGCGCTCACCTTCACCCTTACGGTAACTGCCTGATAAGAGGAGGAGGAAACGGAAGTGGAGCTGCTTGCGATAAAGCCGTAGTTCATTGCGGCCGTTTCGCCTATCGCCCTCACGGCGTTCACTATGAGCAGCGGCTGCATGCTCGTCTCGCCGAACACCTCGTTCCATATTTCGGATCCGTCGGCCGCCTCTATCAGCGAAAGGTCTCTGCCCATGCTCTCGAGCAGCGATTCAAGCCATGCAAACTTCTCGCCGTTCTCCTTGGCGGCGGTTATATAGTCGCCGAAGTAGTCCCTGTTTATAAGGCCGGCATACTCGTTGGCGTTGCGCTTGTCGTAACCGTCGGGATCAATGGTATCTTTATAAACGATCGAAGCGCTCGCGCCGTTTGCTCCGTTATAGGAGGAGGGGCGGGAGATGTTGCTCTCGATGTTGTTGCTGAGCGCGCCGTAAACATCGTCGAAGTTGTTGTCTGCGCGGTTGTCCACGGCCTCGAACGAGAAGCTCTGTGCGTACGAGCCGGTCGCGGCAAGGTTGAATATGTCCTCGTCGTCGATGTCTGTCGTCTGGATATTTGCTATCGCCGCATAGCCGGGCGTGTAGTCGGCTATGGCGGTATTCATTATCGTGCTCTCCCCGAAGCTGAAATCGATGGCGAACGTCTTCTGTTCGTCGAGGGGATTTTCAACGAAGAAGAAGCACTGCACCCAACCGTCGTAGATATCCTTTTCGTCGCCGAGGTCGAACGTCTCGCCGGTCGTGTCTACGGTAAGGCTGGAGAGCGTGTCTCTGTCCGCCGTGTCGTAGAGCGCTATGGTAGCCGCCGTTGCGCCGTCCATGTCGGACGTCTTTACCCAGAAGGATACTATCTTGTAGCTGTTCGCTTCAACGGTAAAGCTGCTGCCGCTGATCTCCGCGGTGTAGGCGGCGCCCTCTGCCGAAAGTATCATCAGCGCGGTGGCGTCCTCTGAGGCGTCGGGGAGGTTCCCGGCATTGCCGAGCGCCTCTGTTATCACGTTGGCATACTTGCTCATGCCGCCGATTTCCGCCGCTCCGGAGAGCTGCGAGGCGAGGTCTGCAAGCGTGAACGCGCCTATCGCGTCGGAAGAGGTGTTGATGTCAAGGTTGTGGTTGGTGTGTACGTTGTCCTGCGTCTTTTTGGCAACGTTGAAGAATCCGGGCACGGAGGAGGAGGTGACGTATCTGTCGTCGTCCTCTGTAAGTCCGACGGTCACGTTGCCGCTGCCAAGACCGGTGTCGGCCTTTGCAACGCCGGTAGAAAGGTCTATCATGTAGTAACGGGCGTCGGGGTGCTCGTTGAAACTGAACACCTTGCCGTCGTCCTTGTCGGTAAGGTTGCAGGTGGTGTCTGCAAGCTCGCCGCTCACGGCGTTATAGTTTTCGCTGTCCTCTATGTCGGCATATTTCGTGCAGGTTAGGTCGTCGAAGAAGGCATAACCTTCGACCACTTCCGAAAAGTCGCCCTCGTCCGATGCCCTGCCGAGGCCGAGCTCCACCGTCACGGTGCTGTCTGCAAAGTCGCATCCGTTCACGAACACGGTGAACTGCACCCAGCCGTTGTTTTCGGTTATCCCGTCGGTGTTTATAGAGTCGATGAAGAACGAATCAACGGTATTGCCGCCCACGGTCTGAGTAACGGAGACGTATGCGCCGAGGCCTGTGTCTGCGCCGGGGGTCGCGCCGTTGCGGTCGTACATAAGGCCGGCAGTCTTCACCCATACGGAAATTTCCGCCGCGGTGTTGGCCTCTACCGTTACGGTCGAAGAGGAAGTGTAGTTCTGTGCCGTGCCGTAGCTGTCGTAATCGTACTCGGCGTCTTCCTCGTTTACCACCTCAAGGTCGCTGTTCACATAGTTGTGTACCATCAGCACGTGGCTCTCGTATGGCTCGGTCTTTTCCTCGTCGGTGAAGTAGTTGCCGTCCTCGTCCGCGTACAGCGTAACGGTCTCGCCGTTCTCGTCCACATAGGTGGCGGTGCCGTCAGCGCCCTCGGTTATCACGTCGTGTGTGAGCGGGTTGGCGATGAGCGTCTTGTCGGCATCGGCAGCCTCGTCTCTCAGCGCGGCGTGAGGGTTGGCATAAGGTACGTCGCGTGCGCGCATGCCGTTGTAGTCTACGTACAGATCTTCGTAATTCTCGTCGTCGGAGTCGAGCTCGTCGTTTTCGGTCAGCTTGCCAGCAAGTTCCGGATCGGAGATCCTCCCCCAGCCGCTTTCGCTCGTATCCACTATGCCGTTCATGACATAGTTTGTCCTGCCGTCGGTGCCGAGCGTCCAGTTGTCCGGCGTGTATATTATATGGGTCTTGTCCTTGCTGTCGTCGAAGAACTCGAAGTTGCCGTTGAGGATAGTCTGTGTGTCGGCGACGGAAGTGGTTTCGTCGCTGCCGTCGTCACCGGTATCGGAAGTGTCGGAGCACGCCGCGCCCAGGCCGAGCGAAAGCACGAATACGCCCGACAAAACGGCAAGGGCAGCCCTTCTCATTCCGGATTTCAAGTAAAACTTTTTCTTGTACATATAACACCTGCATTTATTTATAGTAAGGCCGAAACATTAAAAACCGTACTATGATATTTTAATATAAAAGGTGATTATAAGCAAGCATTTTTCCGACAGTTTGAATGAAAAAACCGTTAAATTTATTAAAAATGCGCAAACTTTTTTCAGGGGGCGCTCCGCGGCAGGGGCGTACGGCATATGAAAGGATGGAAAAATATCGCCGGCGGCATAATAACGGGCGCGGCCGTCGGTGCAGCGAACGGGATTTTCGGCGGCGGAGGCGGCATGATAGCCGTACCTCTGCTCTCGGGCATGATGGGGCTCGGCGGCAGGTCTGCTCATGCGACGGCCATCCTCGTCATTGCACCCGTCTGCCTTGCCAGCGCGGTAGTATACGTGGTATCGGGATACGCTTCGCTGCCCGTCATAATACCCTCGGCTATAGGCATGACGGCGGGCGGCGTGCTGGGCGCAAAGCTGCTCGGAGGGCTGCCGCTCTCCGTAGTCAGGCTGATATTCGTTGCGGTCATGCTTGCGGCGGGCATAAGGATGGTGCTGCCGTGAGCTTCATACTCATACTGCTGTATGCATTTGCCGCAGGCCTGCTCGGCGGCATGGGCATGGGCGGCGGCACTGTGCTCATACCCGCGCTCACGCTGCTCGCGGGCGTAGGGCAGCACGCCGCACAGGCGGCCAACCTGATAGCCTTCCTGCCCATGTCCGCGGTAAGTTTAAGGGTGCACGCGGGGAACGGACTGCTGCAGCCGCACGGATTGCTGCCCGTCGTGATACCGGCGGTCGCGCTCTCCGCGCTCGGCGGCATTTTTGCCGCATACACCGCGCCCGATGTCCTTCGCAGGCTGTTCGGCGCCTTCCTCATCGCGCTCGCCGCAAAGCAGCTGTACGACATGAAGGATATGCTGAAAAAGCGCAAGTGACCTCATGCCGTTCTCTTTTTGCGCTTCGATCTGCCTTTCAGGAACTTTATCGCCGGCGCAAGCGAGTATGTGCCGAAGGCCAGCATCGCAGCCGCGGTGAACAGCGCCACGGCTGCCCCGCCCGCAAACAGGCAGGCGAGCGGCGGCAGAAATCTTTCAAGTATAGGCATCAGCACCCTGCCGAACGCGCAGCACAGTGCGCACGCGGCGGCGCACTTTACGGAATAGCCCGCCGTCTTTATCATCGGGCACAGTTTTTTCAGCAACCGCATGTTCAGCGCGGCGGTAATTATAAAACTTGCCGCCAGCCCGAATACATAGGAATACACTCCCGCGACGGGCGTCAGGGCGGCAAGGCACGCCAGCATCGCGCCCGCGCCGAAGAAATAATATATAAGCGTGGAGTGCTCCCTGTTCATCGAATTGAGTACTGTGGTCGTCATCATAGAGATGCACATGGGCAGCAGTATAAAGCAGCAGTTCTGTACGATCTCTCCGCTGAGCTCGTCGGAAAAAAGTACTTCACCCACCGTTCCGCCCACCGAAAACAGCAGCGGTATCAGCGCAAAGGCTATGAATACCGAGGCCTTCAGCGATTTCTCCACGTCCGCTTTCAAAAGGTCGGCCCTGTTGCGGTAAAAGTTTTCCGAAAGTTCGGGAGCCAGCACCACGGCTATGCTGCCTATCAGCGAAGAGGGTATGAACAGTATCGGCACGGCCATGCCCGCCGCCACGCCGTACAGACTGACTGCCTCGGCGTCGGTAAGGCCGCACAGCTTTACCAGCAGGAACGGCATCAGCACCGCCACGAGCGAGTTGAGCAGCGAGGAGGAAGTGCGCATGGCCGTTATCGGCAGCGCGGAGGAGAGCAGCGGCTTCAGCTGCGTCTTGGGGTTCACCAGCCTGCCGCCCTTGCGGAAATACCAGCCGAGCGAAACGGCGAACGAGAACACATAGGATACGAACACCGCTATGCCCGCCCTGCGCGCACCGTCCGCGGCGTCCGCTGCGCCGGCAACCAGAATGGTGCCCGTCACCACCATCAGCGCGTCCTCGGCAAGTTCTATCAGCGAATAGGGCATGAACTGCCTGTCTCCCCAAAAGGTGCCGCGCATCACGGCATAGACCGACGTGATTATCAGTCCCGGAAGTATTATCAGGAACACGTCCAGGCATCTTCCGTCGGAAAACAGAGCGCCGAACAGCCCGCGAAAGGCAAATATCAGCGCGCATGCGGGGACCGTGAACAGCATCGTGCTGACAATGCCCGCCGTCACCACCGCGTTCTTTCCCGCGGTGTTGCCCAGCGCATTCTGCTTTGTTATAAGGCGCGAAACGGTTACGGGGACGCCGCTCGAGGCGGCGGTCAGCAGTACCGAAAACACCGAAAGCGCTATCTGGTAGATGCCCAGCCCTTCGGCGCCTATCCCGCGCGAAAGTATTATGCGGTAGGCAAAGCTGAGCGTCTTTTCTATCGTCGAAAACAACGTCACCTGCGCCGTAGTCTTGTAAATATTCGTACTCATCAACAATATCTTACAATCTGTCCGCCGCGAATATGTGCGCTTGCGTGCACTTATTGCGGCTGTGCGGCATAATATATATCAATGTATAAACTGCAACTTGAAAACGCCCGCTTTCACAGGGTAAGCCGCGGGCAGACCGAAGATCAGATCTTACAGACGTTCGGCAGGCCGGCAATAGGCGAGGCGCGCGAAGGGGCAGTGGTGCTGCTCGGCGAGGGCAACTTCACGCCTTATCGCGCCAGGGTCGGCGAAGATTACGCCGCCATAGCACATAAGTTCGGCATCGGCGAAGATCGGCTCAGACGGGCCAACGGCGACAGGCCCGTATATCCGAGCTGCGTGCTCTGCATACCTTCCGCGGACGAAACTTAAAGGCGCGGCGTACATATAATAAAATATAAAAGGCGTCCGCATAGCGGGCGCCGACCAATACAGACGGAGGTCAAAATGTCATTTTTTTCCAATTTTCAGTCGGATAAGTGTCCGGGTGCGATAAGCGGAAACCCTCTCAACGGACTGTGCGAAAAAGTGTGCATTCAGGCACAGAAGATATTCGATGCCTGCATAAAGCAGATACAGCTTGAGAATTACACGCTTAATCTTTCGGATCCGTCTCCCGCTGGCCCTACATATCCGCTCACGTTCATAAGCGCAAAATCGCTCTCTTCGAAGGGAGAGGTCACCGACCTCACTGTCGACAGGCTCGCCGACAAGCCGGGCTGCGCAAGGGTGCAGGCCACTGTGGATATTCCCGTCGAAGTGCTCTATACCGATGCGAACGGACAGGAGGGCAGCGCCCGCTCGGTGATAAGCGTAAAGCAGGACGTACTGCTCTATGTCCCCGCGCCGTCGATAATGCCTTATAAGGTGACCGCCCAGACGAGCGCCGTGTGCGCCGAAGGCACATTCAATGCAGAAACTGTTACTTTCACGGTAAATGCCTGCGTGACGGTTATACTCAAAGTGGCCATAGACGTGGAACTGCTTTTGCCCAGCTATGGCTATTGCGCTATTCCGCCCGCCCAGGACTATTCGCAGGAAGTCTGCGCGGGGTTTTTCGAACTGCCGCTCTATCCGCAGGGCAAAAACTGCCGCCGCTGAACCGTGTCCGGATAAAACGCGGCGCGCGCCGACAGGCGCGCG
>DVIK01000014.1 GCA_018711385.1 Candidatus Coproplasma avistercoris | reverse complement strand
GTTCTACGGAGAGAAGTTTGAGAGCGTGGAAGAATTCATACATAAGTTGCACAAATACATATTCTACTGGAACAACAAGAGAATTTCCCGCAAACTAAAAGGAATGAGCCCGGTGCAATACCGAACTCATTGCCAAACGATTTAATTAAATTTTTGTCCAAACTTTGGGGTTCACTTCACAAAGGCGGTCGGGCTTTTTAGTACAATTTTGCAAAACGGCGGCAAATATACCGCAATCATTCAGCCGTTTATACCTGCTGCGGCGGATATGTCCTGCGCACGGTCATCCCCGGCGGACACAGCCTCCCCTCCGTGCCTCTGCGCGGAATTCAGCGCCGCGGCAACCGCGCCGTCGCTCACCCTGCGGTAGACGCAATATTCACAGTCGCTCGTCTCCGCCCGCGCGACCATGGCGGCATATACCTGCGCCCTTAAACTTTCCGCGCGCGCCTTTGCGGTGGCGCCCTCGGCAAAGAACGGGCCGTCTACCCACACTTCGCGGCGCGGCTTTTTGAAAAACCTGCGCTTTTTATATACGGTGGTATATGCGAACACGGGCAGACCGCACTTTGCGGGATACATGAACGCCGCGGCTCCGAAGGGGCGTATGCCCGTATAGTACGGCCAGATGTGCGCCTCGGGATATATCGCCACCCACTCGCCGCGCTCCGCAGCGGAGATTATGTCGCGGGAAAAATTTTTCAATCCGCCAATGCCCTCGGGCACGGGCACGCCGCCCAGCAGGCGCACCAACCCGCCGGCCGCGGGTATAGAGACCGCGTCCGGATTGACGACGACGGAAGCCGCGCGCGGAAAGGCTATGCGCGTGGGATTTAAGGCGTCGCCCAGATAGCAGGTATGATTGCCGTATATGAACGCGCCGCCGCGCCTGAAACCGCGCGTCGCTCTCCTGTTCCTTATCCTGCCGCAAAGCAGCCCTGCAAGCGCTATCAGCGGCGTGGCAAACAGCCTGTACACAATAAACCTGCCCGCCCTGAACGGGGCGTCGGTGCGCACATATCTGTAATCTTCGGGCAATGGCTTGCGCGCTATCTTTGTGCCTGCAAAATCGTCGTTGAGTTCATCGTAATAATAATAGGTGCGCTGCATATCCGCCTCCTTACGCCGTCAGTTTAAGTTCGGCGGATAAAGCGCGCGTAAATGCAGCATAAACTTTATATAAACTTTTACACAAAATCCGCCCCTGCGCTGCGCGCAGGGGCGGATACTGCCGTAAACTTATTTGAAGAGCGCTATGAATTCGCGCAGAGCATATGGAACCGGCACGTTTTTGGGCAAAGCGAAACCTACGGCGCGCACGGGGAGCGCGGGCGTTATGTTCACCTCGAAGAGCTCGCCGCTCTCCAGCTCCTCCCTGCAATATTCGCGCGGCACGCAGCCGACGCCCATACCCTTCGCCGCAAGCTTGAGCATCAGATCCCAGTTGGCGACCTCGATGTCGGGCTGCAACGTTATGCCGAGCGTGGCGAGATAGCCGTCGACGGCGCGGCGGGCGACGGTGTTCTGCTCCATCATCAGAAGCGGATATTCCTGCAGGCGGCGCACGGGCACCTGCTGTCCGCGCAGCTCTTCGAAACGCGGGCTGGCAACAAAGATATCGCTCAGCAGGCTTACGCTGCCCGAAAGGTTTATGTCCTTATCATCTATGGGCAGATTCAGGAACACTATGTCGCACTTGTTATCCTTGAGCTGAGCTATGGTATCGAGCGTGGTGCCAGTGATGAGGTCGAACCGCACCGCGGGGTAACGCTCGTGATATTCGGCAATTTTATCGGCGAGGATATTGGAAAAGATAGAGTCGGTCGCACCAACGCGGATGGTGCCGGTGGCGGTCGTTTTAAGCTCGATGAGCGTGTTTTCGGCGCTGTCGAGAAGGTTGAGCGCCTCTTCCACCTTTTTGAATATGAGCTTCCCGCCCTGCACCGAGAGTTCCATTCCCCTGTGAGTGCGGTTGAACAGCGTGGCGCCCATCTGGTTTTCCAGCTGCTTTACCGCCTGCGACACGGCGGGCTGGGAAATGAACAGCTCCTCCGCCGCCTTTGTGAGGCTGCCGCACTTTGCAACAGTATAAAATACCCTGTAAAGTTCAAGATTTACCATAATCGACCTCCGTTGCCGGCATGCGCCGGTATAAAAAAGTAAGGGATGTTTACCAAAACAATAGAAGTTTCAGGCAGTTTCCCCTGCGACGCGATATCGCAACGCGTCACGCGCGCCCTAAAACTTTGCAGAAGCGAGCAAGACAAGGAGCGCGAGGAAAACCCGAGGGAGTTATAACAATAACGTTTTCAAGCAGGGTTCCCCTGCGCAGAAAGCCCCAATTTGCTGCGTTCAGCAGGCTCACCAAGGGTGAATGGCGGCGATTATTGAAAAGTGGGCCCCCGTAATCGCCGCCAGAGGGGCCGGCCCCTTAAAGTCACGAAAAATTTAACTTTCGGCCAAAGTTAAATTTTTGTGAGCAGAATTTTTATTTTCCTACACAGAATTTGGAAAATATAGTATCCACTATCTCCTCCGTGGCGGTCTCGCCCGTGATCTCGCCGAGGGCGTCCCACGCGGAACGGATATCGACGGATACTATGTCGACGGGAAAGGCCCCGACAGCATCGCAGGCGCTGCGCAGCGATTCAGATGCCCTCTTCAATGCGGCATAGTGCCGCTCTTCTATAAGGAACGCACCCTCGAGCGCGCTTTGGGGCAGCGCGGTATTAACAAGCAGTTTTTTGAGCTCTTCCATGCCCTCACCGCTGAGCGCGGACACGAAAATATCCTCGTCCCCGCCGGGAACGTCGCCGAGGTCGCGCTTGTTGCGCACCTTTATGACGGGACAGGAACACTGCGTAACGAGCCGCTTTTCCTCATCGCCGAACGCGCCTTCGTAGACGACGAGCGCGAGGTCGGCGGCGGCAAGCGCCTGCTTTGCACGGACTATGCCGAGCTTTTCTATTTCGCCCGCCTGTTCGCGTATGCCCGCCGTATCGAAGAAGTTGAAGCGCACGCCCTCAAGCTCCAGCTCGCCCTCCACAACGTCGCGCGTGGTGCCCGCGGCAGAGGAGACTATCGCCTTGTCGTAACCCAAAAGCGCGTTCAGAAGTGAGCTCTTGCCCGCGTTTGGCCTGCCGCAGATGGCCACCGCAACGCCGTTTTTTATCTTTTTGCCCCCTTCGTATGTGGCAGCGAGCGCGTCGATATCACCCTTCAGCTCTTTAAGCCTTGCGGCGATATCCGAAAGTTCCGTGCGCTCGATATCCTCTTCGGGATAGTCGACGTCGGCGCCCGTCATTGCAAGTATATCGGTAAGTCCGGCCTGGATCTCCTCTGCCCTCTGCGTGAGCCTGCCCGCATACAGAAGGCTGCCGGCGCGCACCTCTGCGGAGCTCTGCCCGTTTATCATGTCGGCAAGCCCCTCGGCGGCGGCAAGCGAAAGTTTGCCGTTCAGAAAGGCGCGCATGGTGAACTCGCCTGCAGTTGCGGCGCGCGCGCCGCTTTGCAGCACTTTTTTAAGCACCGCGCGCGAAAGTTCGGCCCCGCCGTGGCAATGCAGCTCCACCACGTCCTCGCCCGTGAACGAGTGCGGAGCGCGGAAATACACGCACAACCCGAAGTCGGTTATCCCGCCCGCCGCGGCTATGCTTCCCGCATACATGTAGCGCGGCCTGAAATCCTTTACCTCACGTTTGCCCGCGGGGGAAAACACCTTCCCGGCTATTTCAAGCGCGCCGCTTCCGCTCAGCCTTATTATTGCCACGCCGCCCGTTCCCGCGGCAGTGGAGATCGCCGCTATGCACTGACTATCCATAAATTTCCGCCTGCATATAATTTGCATTTATACGTATAAATATACTTTATAATTCCATTCGATTATATCATAAATCTATAACTTATGCAAATAAATAATAAAAAAATTGCGGTGCACAGCAACTTTTCAGACCTGCACACCGCACAGTTATTTATTTGAATTCGTCGAACGGCGAATCGTTGCCGGAGGAACTGCCCCCGCCGGAAGAACTGCCGTCCGAGCCGCCGTCATATGGCGAGCCGCCGCCCGAGCCCGTGCCGGCCGGACTGCCGTAGTCGCCGAACGGGTCGGAACCGTTGCCGCCCGAAGAAGTGCCGCCGTAATCGCCGAAAGGATCGGGGGGACGGCCGGTATTGCCGCCGTAAGGGTTGTTGTGCCCGTACTGCTGCTGGTATATGCGGTATTCGCGCTCGCGCAGGCGGCGGATATAGTCCGCATAATTCATGCCCGTGTTGTTGCGCACCGAATATATGAGTATGCCTGTGAGCGGAAGGAGCGCACCCACAAACGAGAAGAGCATGAAGTGGTTTGCCGAATATGTTTTGAAGAAAGACATGAGCAGCAAAAGCTTGAGTATTATGAATACAAGCCACACCCAGTAGAGAACATAGTCGTCGAGGTGTTCGAATATCCAGCCCATCCACGCATACGAGTCGGGAAGGCCGGAAAAGCCGTCGGGCGCGCTGAAGATAATGTTGTCTATTGTGGTGTGTTCCCAATGGATGTAGGGCCAAACGGCGAACGCCGAAACATAATACAGGATATAGCCCGCGACGAGCAACAGTTCGATACCTACGCAGATGCCCGCAAAAGCGCGGGTACCCATTGCGTACACCTTGTTGCGCTGGCCGCATACGCCTATATAGTATAGGTTGAAAAACGGAACGAACGCCATCCACTTATGTGCATATCCCTCGCGCCTGGCTATGGTAAACAGCCCCACAGCCTGGAATACGTAGACGATAAGAAAGCACAGCCCGCCGACGAGCAGGCAAATCCACAGCCTGTTGGCAACTATTCCGTCGGGGTCCATATTTAACGGGACAAACATCCTCGCATAGTTGGCAAACTGAAAAAAGTCCATAATTCTCCACGCAAAATATATATTGTGGTATTTTGCACAAATTATTATAGTCGGGTTTAATGTATACCGTAAAACAGAATTGTGAAAATAAAGTAAAATAAATCGTCCGCGGAAAGAGCCCTGCGTCAGAACAGCGTAAAGCCGTAGTCGACGCTCTCGAGCGTGAGGCCCTTTGCCGGCATGGTCTTGCCGACGAGCGATCTGTCGCCGAAGGCCAGGCTGCGCTCTATGTCGGAGAGGGTGAGCCTGCCCAGCCCCAGATAGAGCAGCGTGCCCGCCATAGTGCGCACCATGTTATATAAAAATCCGCCCCCGCACACCGTGACGAAGATATCTTTGCTTCCGCGCGAAAAGCCCTCTTCCACCGCTACGGAATACACCGTGCGCACGGTGGTCTTTGCAGAAGAGCCGCTTGCGCAATAGGCGGCGAAATCGTGTTCGCCGCAATATAGTGCGGCACCTTTTTGCATCAGTGGCACGTCGGGCGGGGGTACGGCAACCGCGCAGCGCGCTTTGAGGGGGTGTTCCCTGCGGGCGCAGTACATGCGATAGCAGTAAGTTTTGCGCTTTGCCGAGCGGTTGGCATCGAAATTTTCGGGCACCGCGGCAGATTTAAGCACGCAGATATCGGCGGGAAGACGGAAATTGAGGGCATCGGCTATTTTTTCCGGCGGGACGGAGGTGTCGGCGGAAAAGCTGCACACCTGCCCCGCCGCGTGCACGCCGCTGTCGGTGCGACCGCTGGCGGTGATGCTCACCTTTGTGCCGAAGGTCTGCTCCGCAGCGCTTTCGAGCACGCTCTGTACGGATATTCCGTTGTCCTGCGCCTGCCAGCCGCAATAATTCGCGCCGTCGTAGGCAATAAGCAATGCAAAATTCATATATATCGTGCCCGCTTTGCCGCATCAGGATATGCGAATGTATTCGTATATCTGCGGCCAGATCTGTTCGGCATATATGTTGAACAATACCACGCCCGCGATAAGCGCCGCCGCCACGATGAGCGCAACGAGGTCGCCGACGCCGAACTTCAGCTTTTTATATTTGGTGCGGTTTTTGGAGCCGGAATAACAGCGCGCGTCCATGGCGTCGCCCAGCTCGTCTGCGCGCCTGAACGCGCTTATGAGCAGCGGTATGAGTATGGGTATCACCGCCTTTATGCGCTTTATGAGGTTGCCGCTTTCAAAATCGGCTCCGCGCGCCTTCTGCGCGGCGATTATGCGGTTGGTCTCGTCTATCAGCGTGGGAATGAAGCGCAGCGCTATGCTCATCACCATGGCAAGCTCGTGCACGGGCACCTTTATCCATTTGAGCGGAGTGAGCAGGCTTTCTATGCCGTCGGTGAGGCGCACGGGCGTGGTAGTGAGAGTGAGCACGGCGGAGGCCATCACGAGAAGGAACAGCCTTAAAAGCAGGAACACGGTGAACACCACCGATTCGCGCGTGATGCTTGCCGCGCCGAGGTCGACGAGCACGTGGTCGCCGCCGTGGAAGAATATGTTGAGCACGGAGGTAAGTATTAGTATGAACAGTATGCCCTTTACCGAGCGCAGCACCGAGCCGAAGGGCACGCGCGCGAGCCCGACCGCGGCCATGAGCACGATGAGGTTGAGCAGCATGCCGTAAAAGGTCTGCGCAACGAACAGCATGACTATATATACTATTAAAAACAGCAGTTTTGTGCGCGGGTCAAGATTGTGTATGCACGATTTGGCGGGGTAGTACTGCCCGAAAGTTACGTCATTGAGCACTCTCTTCACCCCCTTCGAACAGCGAGATCGCCTTTGCTGCAAAATCTTCGCAGGTAAAATCGGTATCGACTTTTATGCCCGCTTTGCCGAGCTCTGCGCACGCCTTTGCGGTGAGCGGCACGTCCAGCCCGAGCGCGTCCAGCTCCTCCGCCTTTGCAAACAGTTCGCGCGGGGCGGCGCAGTCCGCCACGCGGCCTTCGGAAATGACCGCCGCCATGGTGCAGTTGTCGGCTATCTCGTCCATATCGTGAGAGACTATTATCACGGTGCTGCACCACTCGCGGTGAAGTTTGTGCAGCAGTTCCATTATCTCCTTTTTGCCCAGAGGGTCGAGCCCCGCGGCGGGCTCGTCTAAGATAAGTATGTGCGGACGGGTGACTATAACGCCGGCTATCGCCGCGCGCCTCTTCTGCCCGCCCGAGAGGTCGAAGGGCGATTTTCCCTTTACCTCTTCATAGTTCAGCCCCACCATCTCCACGGCGTCGCGCACGGCCGCCTCCGTCTGTTCTTTGGTTATATCCTTGCGGAAATTTTTAAGCCCGAAGGCGACGTCGTCGAACACCGTTTCGGCGAACAGCTGATATTCGGGGTACTGGAACACCATGCCCACGCTTTCGCGCAGCTTTATAAAGTCGCACTTTTTATCGGCAAGGTCGAACCGGCCCACATGTATCTGCGGAAGAACGGGCGCGGGCTGCCCCTTTTTTGGTTTTTTTGGGCGGTATTTTTTCTGCGCCTGCGGCAGCTTTATCAGCGCGTTAAGGTGCTGCACAAGTGTGGACTTGCCGCTGCCCGTGTGGCCTATTATGCCGAAAAATTCGCCCTCGGATATGTGCAGGTCGATGCCCTGCAACGCCCTTGAGGCAAACGGAGACTTCGCCGAATACGTGAATGTGAGATCCTTTATATCTATGTCCCACTCGTGAGAATTATTATCGGAAGACGCGGGTATATACGGCGACGAAACGCGCTTTGCGCCCCTTGCCTGCACCTGTTCGGCTATCTCGTGCGCGAGCGTCTCCGGTTCGAGGCAGTCGGCGACGGCTATGCCCGCCCTTTGCAGGGTCTTGCATATCACGCCTATGCGCGGCAGGCTGAGATTATAGGCCTCCAGCCGCTCGCTGTGCAGGAATATTTCGGCGGGGGTGCCCTCCATGACTATCTCGCCGCGGTTCATGACTATGGTGCGGTCGGCGAGCAGCGCCTCCTCCATGAAGTGGGTGATGAGTATGACCGTCATGCCCTCTTCCCTGTTCAGGCGGGCGACGACCTCCATCACCTCCCTCCTGCCGCGGGGGTCGAGCATGGCGGTGGATTCGTCGAGAATGATGACGTCCGGCTTTATGGCGAGCACGCCCGCGATGGCGATGCGCTGCTTTTGCCCGCCCGAAAGGCGGGAGGGTGTTCCCTCGCGGTAGGCCTCCATGCCCACGGCTTTGAGCGAGCTTTCGATGCGCCTGCCTATCTCCCCGCGCTCTATGCCGAGGTTTTCGGGGCCGAACGCCACGTCGTCCTCGATTATGGAAGCGACCATCTGGTTGTCGGGATTCTGGAACACCATGCCCACGCGGCGGCGCACGGCGACGGGGTTCTTGCCCCCGAGAGTGTCCATGCCGAACACATTTACGCTGCCCTTATCGGGGAGCAGCAGCGCATTAGTCAGCCTTGCAAGCGTGGACTTGCCGCTGCCGTTGTGGCCTATTACGGCGAGGAACTCCCCCTTCTTTACGCTTAAAGAGACGTCTTTCACCGCGGGGGCGGACTGTTCGTCGTAAGAAAAGGTCACATGGTCGAACTTTACCGCGATCCCGTCTTCCGCCGTGTTTTTTTCGGGCTCAAGCCCGGAATTTACATTATTTTCCATCTTTAAGGCATTATAGCAAAAAAGCCGGCTTTTAACAACAATTTGCGCCGGCAATTTTATACTGCCCGCAAAAAATTTCACGGTAAGGAACGCTTATGCGCCCGCGCACGCGCCGCGCGCCGGAAAACAAAAATATTCACGCATATATGCGCGCGCGGTTATTGACTTTTTTTTGCGTTTGTTTTATAATTGCTTTGTGTGAAAAATACACAGAAGATCTGTGTCATTAAATTCTGACGACATATTTCAAACGGAGGTTTTATTGATGAAAAAGTTGACTATCGACGGTAATACCGCCGCCAGCCACGTTGCCTACGCCTTTTCGGAAGTAGCGGCCATTTACCCCATTACGCCCTCTTCCCCGATGGCGGAGGTCGCCGACGAATGGGCGACCGCGGGCAGGACGAACATGTGGGGACAGAAGGTGAGGATTGCCGAGATGCAGTCCGAGGGCGGCGCCGCGGGCGCAGTGCACGGATCGCTCTCCGCAGGCGCGCTTACGACCACGTTCACCGCTTCGCAGGGCCTGCTGCTGATGATCCCCAACATGTATAAGATATCCGGCGAACTGCTGCCCATGGTGATGCACGTTTCGGCGCGCGCGCTTGCGGCGCATTCGCTGAACATTTTCGGCGACCATGCGGACGTTATGGCCTGCCGCCAGACCGGCTTTGCAATGCTGTGCGACGGCTCCGTTCAGGAGGTTATGGATCTTGCGCTCGTCGCGCACCTCTCCACCCTCAAGGCCAAAGTGCCCTTCATCAACTTCTTCGACGGCTTCCGTACCTCGCACGAGGTTGCAAAGATAGACGTATGGGACGAAGCCAACGACTATGAAGAGATAAGAAAGATCTGCGAGGAAGCAGGCATCGCCGCCGACGTTGCAGATTTCAAGAGCCGCTCGCTCAACCCCGAACATCCCATCCAGAAGGGTACGGCGCAGAACGGCGACACCTATTTCCAGAACAGGGAGACGGCCAACAGCTACTATGCCGCCACCCCCGCCATCGTTCAGAAGATGATGGACCTCGTGTCCTCCAAGTGCGGCAGGAGCTACCACCTCTTCGACTACGTGGGCGCGCCCGACGCAGAGGAGATAATCGTTGCAATGGGTTCCGCCTGCGAGACGGTGGAAGAGAGCATCAACAAGCTCAACGCCACGGGCAAGAAGTACGGCCTTGTAAAGGTGCGCCTTTACAGGCCCTTCGTTGCCGACGCGTTCGTTGCCGCCCTTCCCAAGACGGCAAAGAAGATCGCCGTGCTCGACAGGACGAAGGAACCCGGCAGCCTCGGCGAGCCCTTATACCTTGACGTATGCTCGGCGCTGTTCGAAAAGGGCGTGAGCAATGTAAAGGTAGTCGGCGGCCGCTACGGCCTCGGCTCCAAGGAGTTCACCCCTTCGATGGTGCTCGCCGTCTACAAGAATCTTGAAAAGGACGAACCCAAGAACCACTTCACCATAGGCATCTACGAGGACGTGACCAACAGCTCGCTCGACTTCTCTGAAAAGTTCGACGCCGCGCCCGAAGGTTCCACATCCTGCAAGTTCTACGGCCTCGGCTCCGACGGCACCGTGGGCGCCAACAAGAACTCCATAAAGATAATAGGCGACCACACCGACAAGCATGCGCAGGCTTACTTCTTTTACGATTCCAAGAAGTCGGGCGGCATAACCGTGTCCCACCTCCGTTTCGGCGACAAGCCCATACAGAGCGAATATCTCATCGACTCTGCCGACTTCGTTCAGTGCTCCAACCCCTCTTACATCACCCGCTACGACATGACGAGCGACATCAAGGAGGGCGGCACATTCCTCATCAACACCGACGCCACCACCGTTGAAAAGCTGGAAGAATTCCTGCCCGCAAAGGTAAAGCAGGACATCGCCAAAAAGCACATCAACCTCTACGTGATAGACGCCATACACATCGCGGGCCAGCTCGGGCTGCGCGGCAGGACGAACACCATACTTCAGTCGGCGTTCTTCCGCGTCAATCCCCAGATAATGCCCTACGACAAGGCCATCGAATACATGAAGTACATGGCCAAGAAGTCCTTCGGCAGGAAGGGCGACGCCGTTGTGCAGATGAACTACAACGCCATAGACAGCGCCGCGGGCGACAACCTTAAAAAGATTGACGTGCCCGCAAGCTGGGCGAACGCAACCACGGGCGCGGCCATGGTTGAAGGCCACGCGGACAAGTATTATCAGGAGATAATAAAGCCCATCCTCTACCTGCAGGGCGACAAGCTCAAGTCCTCGCAGTTCAATGCCGACGGACACGTTCCCACCGGCACGACCAAGTTCGAAAAGCGCGGCGTTGCCGTCATGGTGCCCGAGATAATACAGGACAAATGCATACAGTGCGGCACCTGCTCGTTCGTATGCCCCCACGCCTGCCTGAGGCCGGCGCTCGTTGCCGACGGCGCAGAGAAGCCCGCCACCATGGAGATGAAGAAGGCGATAGGCCTGCCCGGATATCAGTACAAGATGCAGGTTTCGCCCCTCGACTGCATGGGCTGCGGCGTGTGCGCGACCGTATGCCCCGTAAAGGACGGCGGCGCGATAAAGATGGTTCCCCTTGCCGAAGCGCTTGAAAAGGGCGAGGACAAGAACTGGGAGTTCGCTGTGGAACTGCCCGATGTCGATACCTCCAAGTTCAAGAAGGAGACCGTAAAGGGCTGCCAGTTCTGCACGCCTCTGTTCGAGTTCTCCGGCGCGTGCGCAGGCTGCGGCGAGACCCCTTACGTCAAGGTGATCACCCAGCTGTTCGGCGAAGACATGGTAATAGCCAACGCTACGGGCTGCTCCTCCATCTACGGCGGCTCCTCCCCCACCTGCCCCTACACCAAGAACAAGGAAGGCCGCGGCCCCGCATGGGCGAACTCGCTGTTCGAAGACAACGCCGAATTCGGCTACGGCATGAACCTTGCTTACAGCGCAAGGCGCAACGCCATAAAGGGCAAAGTTGAAAAGCTCGCAACGCTCGTCGACGACGAGGCAAAGAAGCTGTGCGAGGATTACCTTGCCGCATTCGAGGAGAGAGAACCTTCGAAGAAGGCGTCGAAGGCGCTCGTCGAGCATCTTGAAAGCTGCACCAAGTGCACCGGCGAGGCAAGGAAGCTCGCCGACGAGATACTTGCCGACAAGGACTGCCTTGCCAAGAAGTCCGTCTGGATATTCGGCGGCGACGGCTGGGCTTACGACATCGGTTACGGCGGACTCGACCACGTTATAGCCGAGGGCGAGGACGTGAACATCCTCGTGCTCGACACCGAAGTTTACTCCAACACCGGCGGCCAGGCCTCCAAGTCGACCAACATCGGCGCGGTCGCCAAGTTCGCCTCCGCAGGCAAGAGGGTAAAAAAGAAGGACCTCGGCATGATGGCAAAGAGCTACGGCTACGTATATGTTGCACAGTGCTCTATGGGCGCCAACCCCGCTCAGTTCTTAAAGGCCATCAGCGAGGCGGAAGCATACCACGGCCCTTCGCTCATCATCTGCTACGCACCCTGCATCAACCACGGCATCAACATGACCAAGAGCCAGCT
>DVIK01000013.1 GCA_018711385.1 Candidatus Coproplasma avistercoris | reverse complement strand
GAGGATGAAGATGACGACGATGACGACGACAAGTTGTTCTGACGCCGCCGTGTTCCGAAAGATATTCAGCCGCACGCGCCAAGCGCGTGCGGCTTATATTTTGCTGCATAAATTTTACCTTTTATTGCCATACTCAATAGTATGATTAAACCCACAGCAAACATCTCCGCGGTGCGGCGCGCCGTGCAGGAGTGCTGCCACAAACCGGTCACCGTAAAGCTCGACATGGGCAGGAACAGGCGCGTAACGTTCCACGCCACCGTCAACGGGGTATATCCTTCTCTGTTCACGGTCCTGCCGGACGACAGCCGCTTTCTGGGCAAAACGGCGTATTCCTATTCGGAAATCCTGTGCGGCAGGGTAAAACTCCGCCCGCGCGATGCGGCAAAAACTTAAAAAGTTACAAAAAACCCCTCCTGTGCCCTGTAATAATAGCTCCGAGCGCGGCATATTATACCGTATAAACCAATGTCACGGAGAATGTTATGCCCATAAAAGCAGAGTATCAGACGGAAACTTATCTTAAAAAACTTGCAGACGTAACTTCGCAGTCGGTGGTCGAGTGCCGCTTTTCGCCCGGCGACGGGGTGAGCGAGCTGCTCGCCGTCTGCCCTCAGGTCTGTCCCGCCGTGTGCGAGGCCGCGTCGGGCAGGATAAATTACGGCGGCAGGCTGGTGTGCACCGCGGTGTATGCCGGGGTAGACGGCAGGCTGGGCCGCGCGCAGAAGGGCGCCGAATTTACCCACTTTGCCGAAGGTGAAAACTTTGCGCCCGCACAGACGGCGTTCTGCCGGCTCGGCTGCGAGCGCGTGACAGTCCGCCGCGAGGGTTCGTCCTTCGTGGTCAGCGCCGTGATAAGCGCGCATATAAGCGTGTACGGCTCCGCCGAGCGGTGCCTGCTGACTTCCGCCGATGGCGCCGTGTGCGATATGCGGCCGGCAAAGCTGCTCACCGCCGTCACTTTCTCGGGCGAGAGCGAGGTGGAGGATGACTTCGAAGCAGCCGGGGTAGAGGACATTCTTATGCACGACGCCCGCTGCGTGGTGACCGACTGCCGTTGCGGCGCGGGCGAAATTCGCATAAACGGCGAGATCTGTTTGAGCTTACTCGCCGTACGCGGGCAGGAACCCGTCACGCTCGACAGGACGATACCGTTCTCCGCCGAGATCCTGTGCGATGACGCCGTCGCTTCGTGCAGGGCGCAGTGCTGCTGCCAGCTTGCCGAAGCGGCCGTAAGCGCGCAGGTAAACGAAGAGCGCGGCAGATGCGCCGTGAATTTTTCCGCCCGCCTGAAATTTTTTGGCGAGTTCTGTGCCCCGCACGAGGTGGTGTGCGCCGCCGACGCCTTCCGCACCGACGGCACTGCCGAAGTGGAGATGTGCACCGAAGCTCCTCTCACCTGCGACGACATAAAGGTATGGTCGGAGCGCGTCGGGGGCGTCTGCTCGGTATCCGCCAAGCTCGACTACGGTTGCGCGTTGAAGGCTGTGGTGCTGCCCTCTGCCGAGTGCACGTGGTCGGCCGATACGGGCGTGCTCGAAGGAGCGGTAAACGCCACGCTCATCTATTCCAGGGGCGGCGAGATGCACGGCGCCGAAATAACTCTGCCCTTCTCCGCAGCTCTCTCGGGCTCGGAAAACGCCATAGTCACGGGTGTGGCGGTCAGCGGAGTAAGCGTGCGCCAGCGCGCCGAGGGCGAGTGCGAGGCGGAGGCTGTGCTCAGGATAACGGCTGCAGTATGCACTCATAAAGAGTGCTCTTACGTCTGCCGCATCGGGGACGGCCGGGACGACGATGCGGAGCCCTGCGCCATAAGCGTGCTTGTGCCCGAACCGGGCGAAACGCTGTGGTCGGCGGCAAAGCGCTTAAAGCTCCCGCCCGAAAGGGTGCAGGAGGCTTGCGCGGGAGCAACATTCCCGTTGAGCGGGTCGGAGCGCATACTCATCTATCGCAGAAAGCAGTAGAATACATATAGTTCAATTGCCGCGGCTGTGCCGCGGCAATTTTGCGCTTGCGTAAAAATTATACTTGTAATTGCCCCGCCCCCGTGTTATAATGCATTATATGGAATGCGTAGTGCTGATGCCTGCAAAACTCAATTTAACGCTGCACGTCACGGGTGCGGAGGGCGGCTTTCACATGCTCGACAGCATAGTTACCACCGTGGAGATCTGCGATGAGGTGCGCGTAAGGCTGCGCCGCGACGGCATGGTAAGCGCCGAGGTGCGCGGCGAGGGGCTCGACGGCCTCCCCGCGGACAAGAATAATGCATGCACGGCCGCGCGCATGTTCTGCGAGAAGTTCGGCACATGCGGCGCCGACATCCGGATAACAAAGCGCATACCCGTCGGCGCGGGGCTGGGCGGATCTTCGGCAGACGCGGCGGGGGTGCTGCGTGCGCTGTGCCGTCTGCACGGCATACCGCCGGAAAGCGTCTGCGATATCGCCGACAAGACGGGTTCCGATACGCGCTATATGCTCACCGGCGGCTGGGCGAGGATGAGCGGCAGGGGCAACGAAGTCGAGCCGCTCTTTTGCGGGTTTTCGCCCTGCTTTCTCATCGCGGTGCCGCCATTCGGCGTATCCGCGGCGGAGTGCTATAAAAACTACGACAGGCTCGGCTGCCGCGATATTCCACCGCCATGCGCGGAGGAAGCGCTGAAATGTTACGGCAGTCTGCGCGGAGCGCTGCACAACGCGCTGTATGCGCCCGCGGCAGATTTGCACCCCGGGATAGCCGCCCTGCGCGGCGAACTGCTGGCGATCTCCGGCAATGCCTGCATGACCGGTTCGGGCAGCGCGGTATTCTCGGTATTCGACGACATGGATGCCTGCATGCGCGCGCAGCGCGCGTGCGGCGGAAAATACAGAACATTTGCGGTGCGCGCGTGCCTGCCGCAGACGAGGTGAGTGATGGCTGAAGAGAGGCTTATAGACGACAATACCGACAGGGACAAGGACAAAAGATACCGCATAGTCATGGACGAAGACGGGCAGGAGCGGGAAGAATATTACGACGACTACGACGCAGACGAAGACGACGGGTATTACGACGACTACGGCGACGATGACTATGACGACGATTACGACGATTACGATGACGATTACGACGACGGGGAGGCGGAGGAGGACGCCGCCGCGCGTATCGGCGAGGCCCGCCTTGCAAGCGCCCGGGAACTGCTTGCAAAGGCGCGCAGGCTGCACGATTCGGGCGACGACGGCTATGCTCTCGCCACGCTCGATTCCGCCGCGCGCGAATACTGTGCGCTCTCCGATATCTACCCGCTGATGATGGAGATACTCACCAAAAACTATACCGAAGTTGCCGACGCCGCGGACTGCAACGACTGCGCCGAAAGGTGCAGGCGGTACTGCACGCCCGTACAGCGGGCCGCCGTCGCGGAAAAACTTGCGCCCCTCGTAAAGGCGGAGCGCGACGCACAGTTTGAACTTAACGGCAGGCTGGGCAGTGAAAACGAAGCGGAAAGGGCGCTGCGCCGTAAAAAACTTTCGGCAGTGTTTGTAAAAAAGCGCCGCAATTTCCTGTTTGCGCTGGTGCCCTTTTTGGTGTTCTTTATAGCGGGCATAAGTTTAAGTCCGTCGATGTATTCCGATGCGAGCGGCGTCAGCTTTGTGCTTACCGTAGTATTTCTGTGCATGGCAGGCGTGTTGCTGGTCGCAAGCATAGTGTTCGCGTGTTTCATGGTCGTCGCCCGGCGCGATCTTTCTCTCAACGAGCGCAACTCTTCAACCGAACTCGGCAAAACCTATGCGCGCGGAGTAAAGCGCGCCGAGCAGCTCGACAGGCTGTATTTCAACCTCACCGTAAAGGACTGAACGCGCCTTGGCCGCGGCATATGTGCGGCCCTTTTACAAAATCATGCGCAATATTTATCTCGATCACGCCGCCACCACGCAGACCGATCCCCGCGTGCTTGCGGCAATGCTTCCCTACCTTAAAGAACAGTTCGGCAATGCCGATTCACGCTATGCGCTGGGCAGAAGCGCCGCCGCGGCGGTGCTATCCGCGCGCGACGTCATACGCCTTCTGATAGGCGGCAGCGGCGGCAACGTATACTTCACCTCCTGCGGTTCCGAGGCCAACAGCTGGGCGTTAAAGGGCGTGTGCGCCGCCAATTTCGGCAAAAAGCACACCATAGTGCTCTCCGCCATCGAACATCCGTCGCTGCTGCGCGCGGCAGAGGACATGGCGGTATTCGGCTATAATACGGTGCTCGTATATCCCGACGGGCAGGGCATTGTCACAGCGGATGCCGTGCGCGACGCGCTCTCCGACGACGTGGCGTTCGTCGGCGTCATGGCGGCAAACAACGAAACGGGCATCATCCAGCCCGCTTCGCAGATATACGAGGTCTGCCGCAGCGCGGGCGCGTTTTACTTTTGCGACTGCGTTCAGGCGGCGGGCACGCTCGATCTTTCCTCGCCGCTCGGCGACGGCATGAGCTTTTCCGCCCACAAATTTTACGGCCCCAAGGGCGTGGGCGGGCTGTGGCTCAGAAGGAATACCCGCATCGAAAGGCTGGTTTCGGGCGGGCAGCAGGAGGGCGGCATGCGCGGCGGCACCACCTTTGTGGCGGGCGTCGTGGGAATGGCGGAGGCGCTCAAGATCGCTTGTAACGACATGGAGGCCGAAAACGCGCGCGTGGGGCGGCTGCGCGACCTGTTTGCGCGCCGCGTGCTCTCGTCGGTAAGATCCCGCCTCGTCGGCAGCGGCCGAAGGCTGCCTTCGAATGCAGACATTGCCTTCTCCGGCTGTCGCGGCGAACAGCTTGTAATCTCGCTCGACATGCTCAATGTATCGGCTTCCACCGGTTCCGCGTGCTCCTCGGGCGCATCGAAACCCTCGTCCGTCCTGCTCGCCATGGGTATGTCCGAAGAGGAGGCCGCCTCGTGCGTGCGCTTCACTTTCGGCAGGGAAAATATGCAGCGCGATGCCGAAACGGCTGCGGACAGAGTGATCTCCGCGGCAAGGGATCTGGGCGCGCATATGTTGTAAACTTACAAAGCCGTCGCCCGTCCGCGGGGCGGCTTTTTGTTAATGTTGTACAAAACTTTGGTTTTGGCGCGAATATTCCCGAAAGTTGCCGAATATTCTGTTAATTTGTAATTTTCTAACAAAAGTTGTTAGTCACTATTACTAATAAAAAAATTAAAAATTTTTGCGGCAAATAATTTACTTTTATTCATGGATATGTATAATAGTTAATGTAATCGGTTGCGGGACAAAGCAATACGGATTACACCTTGAATTTGCTCATCATTTTCCCCCTTATCATACAAAGGCGGCGCAAACCCATGGTTTGCGTCGTCTTTGTTTTATAGGCTCTTTCACGATCGCGCGGCATGGTTCACATCACCCTGCACAGGGCGCAGCCCGCAACCATCGAAGCGAACGAGGAAAACAGCGCTATTAGTATTGGCCGCAGCATGCCGCGCGCCCTTACCCTTGCCGCGGAAAACAGCACTGCCGAAAGGTACAGCGCGGTGTCCGAACAGCCGTAACAAACGCACGCGCACCTCGTTATATAACTGTCGGCGCCGTACGTCTCCATTATGTCCGTAAGATACGCCAGCGACCCGCTGCCCGAAAGGGGCTTTACGAGTATCAGCTTGGTGAGCTCGGGCGGCACTCCCAGAAAGTTGAACGCGGGCGACAGCCACTTCGTCAATGTCTCCGAAATGCCGCTTGCCTCCATCAGCTCGCACATCATAAAGGTGGCGGCAAGGCAGGGTACGAGCGTGAGGGTGAATTTAAGCGCCCGCTCCGCTCCGTTTGTAAAGCTGCCGTAGATGTCCGCCCTCCGCGCCGCGGCGACGATAAAAACCGCAAGGAAGAGCAGAGGGGCGAGTATGGCCGTCATCTTCTCCTCTCGGTGGCGAGCAGCAGCCCCACGGAGAGGACAAGGGTGATGCAGCAGCAGATGAGCGTGGGCAGGTATACGTCGGCCGCGGCGCTGCTCCCCGCCGCGGCCCGCAGCGTCACGGCGGAGGATGGCATCAGCTGGAAACCGGCGCAGTTTATCACGAACAGCAGCCGCACGGCGCGCGCGTTGCCCTCTTTGTCGAAGCCCTCTATGGCCTCCACGGCAAACGGGGTGGCGGCGCCTGCGCCCAGCAGTCCGCAGGTCATGTTCATCGCCGCGGCGGAACATGCCTTTTCGTCCTTGCTTTTAAGCAGTCTGCCGCACAGCGGCAGCATCCCGCGGGCGACTTTTTTTGTGATCCCCGCGCTCTCCGCCACGGCGGCAAGTCCCATCCACACGGCGTACACGCCGAACAGCGTAAGCGCCGTGGCTATGCTCCGCTGCGCCCCGCCTAAAAGCGCGGGCAGGAACTGTTGCGGTGCAAATATGCCCAGCAGCACCGAGGAAATTATAAATACGGCGGTAAACAGCGCGTTCATAACATATTTTTATTCGCCCGTCCGCCGTTATATGCCCAAACTCGTTTTACAAACGGCGCGTGGGTATGTTATAATCTCATTGAAATAAACGAGCGGCGCCGCGCGCCGCACCACGGTGAAACATGTCAGAAAAATTCTATATTACCACGGCCATAACCTATACTTCGGGCAAGCCGCACATCGGCAACACCTACGAAATAATCCTCACCGACGCCATCGCCCGCTTCATGCGCATGCAGGGCAGGGATGTGTTCTTCATGACGGGCACCGACGAGCACGGGCAGAAGATAGAGCTCAAGGCCGCCGAAAAGGGGATCAGTCCCAAACAGTTCGTCGACGGCGTTGCCGCGCAGATAAAGGACATCTGGGCGCAGATGGGCGTAAAATACGATAAATTCATCCGCACCACCGACCCCGCACACGAGCGCGTAGTGCAGCACATATTCAGAAAATTTACCGAGAGCGGCGACATCTACAAGAGCGAGTACGAGGGCATGTACTGCACCCCGTGCGAGAGCTTCTGGACGGAGAGCCAGCTGGTAAACGGCCGCTGCCCCGACTGCGGCAGGGAGGTAAAGCCCGCGCGCGAGGAGGCGTACTTCTTTAAGATGGGCAAATACGCCCCGAGGCTGGTGGAATATATCTGTACCCACCCCGGGTTCATCACCCCCGTTTCGCGCAAGCACGAGATGCTCAACAACTTCCTGCTCGCCGACGAGTTCGTGGGCAAGTCCGACGAAGAGCTTGCCCGCGCCGCAAGGGAGGGCACGCTTAAAACCAAGCTGCAGGACCTGTGCGTTTCGCGCACGTCGTTCAGGTGGGGCGTTCCGGTAGATTTCGACCCCAAGCACGTCGTGTATGTGTGGCTGGACGCGCTCGCAAACTATATCACGGGCATAGGCTACGATGTGGACGGGTCCTCGGAACAGTTCAAAAAGCTCTGGCCGGCCGATGTGCACATCGTCGGTAAGGACATAATAAGGTTCCACGTCATCTACTGGCCTATCTTCCTCATGGCGCTCGGGCTGCCCCTTCCCAAACAGATATTCGGCCATCCCTGGCTGCTTCAGGGCGGCGACAAGATGTCCAAGTCCAAGGGCAACGTCATCTATGCCGACGACCTCGCGTCTATATTCGGCACCGACGCCGTGCGCTACTTCGTGCTGCACGAGATGCCCTTCGACCAGGACGGCACCATAACGTGGGAGCTGGTGTGCGAGAGAGTCAATTCCGACCTTGCGAACGTGCTCGGCAACCTCGTAAAGCGCACTGTGGCAATGACAAACCAGTACTTCGGCGGCAGCGTGCGCCGCAGCGGCGAGGCGGAGCCCGTCGACGGCGAGCTGAACGATATCGTGTCTGCCGCGCGCGCTAAGGTGGCGGCAAAGATGGGCGAATACAGGGTGGCGGACGCCCTCGACGAGCTGTGGCAGGTGTTCCGCCGCGCCAACAAGTATATAGACGAAACTGCACCCTGGCTGCTCGCCAAAGACGAAGGCAAGAGGGGCAGGCTGGCCGAGGTGCTCTGCAACCTGCTCGGCGCCATAGAGGAGGGCGCAAAGCTGCTCGCCCCCTTCATGCCCGAAACCTCGGCAAAGATCCTCGGCGAGGCGGGCGCTTCTGAAGGCGGCTACACCGTTACGGATCAGCCGCAGACGCTGTTCGCGCGCATAAAGTTCGAAGATATAAAGCCGAGGATAGAAGAGATAATGGAAGAACAGAAAAAAGAGGCCGCCCCCGCACCTGCAGAGGAGCAGCCCGAACAGATCACCATAGACGACTTTGCAAAGGTCTGCATGAAGGTAGGCACCGTAGTCGCGTGCGAGCCCGTCAAAAAGAGCAAGCTGCTGCACGAAACGGTGGATATAGGCGGGAAGACCATCTCCGTGCTCAGCGGCATAGGCAAGCACTACACCGCCGAAGAGATGGTGGGCAAAAAGGTGGTGGTCGTCACCAACCTCCCCCCGCGCGAAATGAAGGGGCTTTTAAGCGAGGGCATGATAGTGTGCGCCGAGGCTCCCGACGGCACCCTCTCGCTCGTCGTGCCCGAAAAGGACGTTCCCTCGGGGAGCACGCTGGCGTGAGCGCGTATATCGACGTTCACTGCCACCTCACGGGCGGCGAATACGGCGACGTGGGCGCGCTCATGCGCTCGCTCGAAGACGCCGGCATAGGCAAGGTGATCAGCGCGGGGTTCGACATCCCCTCGTCGGAAGGCGGCGCCGAGCTTGCCGAAAAGTACCCCATGGTGTACTTCACCGCGGGCTTTCACCCCACCGAGCTGAAAAAGTACCGCGACGGCGACCTCTACAGGATAGAGGAGCTGTTAAAGCACCCCAAGTGCGTGGCGCTGGGCGAGATCGGCCTCGACTACCACTACGAAGACACCGACAGGCCCCTGCAACACGCGCTGTTTCATGAGCAGCTGCAGATCGCGCACGCTGCGGGCATGCCCGTGCAGATACACAGCCGCGACTGCGCCGAAGACATGCTCGCCTTTTTAAGGGAGCACGCGGATCTTATTACCTGCGGCGCGCTGCTGCACTGCTATTCCCACTCTGCCGAAATGTCGGCGGAGTTTGCAAAGCTGGGCGTAAGTTTCTCCTTCGGCGGCACGTCTACGTGGAAGGGCGGCAAGCGCGCTAAAAAGAGCATTGCCGCAATACCGCCCCAAAGGCTGCTCACCGAAACGGACAGTCCCTATCTTCCGCCCGCGTCGAAGTACGGCACTTTCCCCAATACACCCGCAAGTATCCCCGAAATAACGGCCAATATGGCGCTGTTGAAGGGCATGGAGGAGGGAACGCTGCGCGACATCGTGTGGTCTAACGCGCACGCCCTTTTCAAAAAGCTGAATAACTGAAAATCGGCTGCGGCGGAAAGTTGCCGTCGCAGCCTTCATTTGTAGGGTAAGCGGTTACCCGCACCCGCTTACGTTAAAAGTATGTTCGTGCGGGCGCGCGCGTATTCGCGCCGGACGGCGGTAAATTATGGAAGACATAAAACTCAAAGAAATCCTCGCCGCAAGCGGCTTCTCGTTCAAAAAGCAGTTCGGCCAGAATTTCATAACCGATGCAAACCTGCTCGCCGCGATAGTCGAGGGCGCGGGCGTGGACGGCGGCAGCACCGTGGTGGAGATAGGCTGCGGGGCGGGCACGCTCACCGCGGCGATAGCCGCAAGGGCAAAGCAGGTCATAGCCTACGAAATAGACCGCGACCTCGCGCCCGTGCTCGCCCGCACGCTTGCGGGCGTTGAAAACGCCGAGGTGGTGTTCCGCGACTTTTCGCGCGTGAACATGGCGGAGTTCGAACGCTCGGTGCCGCCCTACATCGTGGTGGCAAACCTGCCATATTATATAACCACGCCGCTCGTGATGAAGTTTGTGGAGCACGCAAAAAAGTGCCTC
>DVIK01000012.1 GCA_018711385.1 Candidatus Coproplasma avistercoris | reverse complement strand
TCGGTCGTACTCGCGCGCCTCGTCTTGCTCGCACAATCGCGTTTTTCAAGGCCTTCGGCTTCCGCCGAAGAACAATAAGGTCAAATACTAAGAATAGAACGCGCGCCTCTGCTTCGCAATACGTTGTTGCTATAAAAACCAATATAAATCTGTCATCCGTTGCCGCGGGCGCTTGCCTGCGGCAATAGAACAAAGGTGGTGCAATGCCCGAAGATTTTGAAGAGCTGCTCGGCTCTCTCGGATTCAGGCCGATAGGCGAACACAACGGAATAATCAAGCGAGTCAAGGGCATAATCGCTAACACGAAGCCAAACCCGCAGAAACTGTTCGCGGCCGAGGGAATCTGGCTGGCTTCAATGTGCAACAGGTTCGGCACCCATATCGAAAGCGTGATAGTCTGCCCCGAGTACGTGCGCACGCCGGAGGTAATGGAGCTTGTCAAGCAGCTCTCCGCGCGCACGTCCGAACGTTTCACCGTGTCTGCAAAGATTTATGAAAAGATCTCCGAAAAGGACAGGCCCGACGGTGTGATGGCGCTTGCGGCGCTCCCGCAGAGGAATATCTCCGATTTTGTTCCTCCGCCCAAGGCCGTTGTGCTGGTCATAGACGGCGTGGAGATCCCCGGTAATGCCGGTACCATGCTGCGCATGGCCGACGGCGCCGGCGCCGATGCCGTATTTTTCTGCAACCGCAAAGTCCGCATGACGCATCCAAAGCTGATAAAATCCAGCCAGGGCGCAGTGCTCACCGTGCCCGTGTTTGAGTTTGAGAGCGTGGCTGACTGCCGCAGGTGGCTGGAGGAGCACGGCTTTACGATCTACTTGGCCGATACCCGCGCAGATCGCTTTTACTACGACGAGCCCTTCGGCAAAAATACCGCGCTTATCGTGGGTAGCGAACGCTACGGCATCGCGCGCGAATGGTACGACGGCGCTTACAGCATGATAGCCATCCCCATGCTCGGCAAGTGCGATAGCCTCAATGTGGGCGTCGCCGCTACCGTGCTCACATACGAAGCGTGCGTAAAAAATAAACTTAAAAACAAAGCACTGCCGGGTTAACATTTCATAGGTTATTTTGTTTTTTGTGTAATTATAAAGTTATATTGTCATATATCAGCGTATAATACAAGTTATATATGCAGAATATGTAAATTGATGATTGACATGCGGAGCGGCGCTTGCCGCTCCGTTTTTCTGTGGGTCAAAATTTGGTGCGGGTATTGATTTTTTTGGGTTTTCGTGTTAAAATGAAATATACAATCTTGCGAGCGGCAAGGAAACGGGGCAGCAATGGCAGACTTAAATAAGATCAAAAAGATAATAGACCCGCATAAGGAGCCGGATAAACAGTTCTTTTTGGACTTGCTCGACGGCGACAGGCAGACGGCGTACGAGGAGGAACACATCGCCGCCGTAATGTCTATGTTGCGATATATCTATATTAACGGTCTCAAAAGGACGATAGCTTCTCTCAAAGAGCAGATAGCCGGACTGACTTCGGATCCCGACTACAACGCCGAAAGCTACCGCAAGGTGTTGCAGCTCCGTGCCGAGGTCGCCGCCGCCCGCGCTAAGATTGAAAGTTACAAGCCGTTTTTCGATGAACCGTACTTTGCCCGCATGGACGTGGTCGACGACAAGGAAGGCTACAACAGTTATTATATCGGCAAGCGCGGCGACGAGGGGCTGGAGATAGTCGACTGGCGTGCTCCGCTCGCCCGCAGGTATTACCAGAAGAGCCGCATCGCCTTCACCATAAACGACTACCGCTATAAGCTGGTGCTCCGCCGCGCCCTGCGCACGCGCAGCGGCAAGGTGATCGGCATGCAGAACGAATACCTCTCGGTAAAGGATTACCTTGCTCCCGAAGAGATCGGCGGGCGCGACGAAGCCGTCATATTCGATCCGTTCCTGCGCGAGGTGATAAAGAGCCGCAAGGAAAAGAGCGGCATCACCGACATAATCGATACCATTCAGGAGAAGCAATACGAGATAATCACCCTGCCCGAGGACGCGCACTTTGCCGTGCAGGGCATAGCCGGCAGCGGCAAGACGATGATACTGCTGCACAGGCTTTCATATATCATGTACAACAACGAGGGGGTAAAACCGCGCGACGTGCTCGTCATCACGCCGTCCGATTCATTCAACTCCTTCATCGACGAGCTTTCGGCGGTGCTCGAGCTCGAAAAGGTAAAGACCAGCACCATCGAAAGTTACTTTGCCGCCCTGCTCAGGAGCCAGGGCATCGACATATCGGGGCGCGTCGAACATTCCGAACGCCCGCCCGAGGGCTACCTTTCATATATCTATTCTCCGGCGTTCATATCCGACGTGGAGGCGCGCCTTGCAAAGATATACGACGGCGTTCACGGCATGTTCGCCTCGGAGGAGTGCCGCAAGCTTTCTGATGAGGTGATCTCCCGATGCCGCCGTCAGTCCGAGCTGTACGAGCGCATCAAGAACGCAAGTCTGCGCGTAAGGCGGTGCGTGCTCGGCGAAATAAAGGAAAAGGCGGGCGGGGGTCTGTATTATACCAAGCCCTTCCGCAAGCTGTTCAACTGCGTCGGCGACATAGCAGAGTTTCTCACTCTCGCCGCTACCGACGCGAGGATGGATACCTACGGCTATTTCTACCGTCAGATGCTCACGTTTTATAAGTCGCTCCGTCACGTCAGCCGATATGCGGAAAAGATATGCGCCGGCGCCGAGGACGACCTCGCGGCGCTCGATTCAGCGGTAGACAGGGAGATAAGCGACCTTTCCCGCTATAAGACGAACGTCGGCGGGACGGAGGTGTTCACCTATGCGGAGCGCATGGAAAAGCGCAGAGAGCTTAAAAGGGAAATAGCCTCCAACATCGGCTATGTGCGCGAGATCGGCGGGATGTTTGCCGCAGTATGCGATTTTGCCGAGGTGCTGCGCGGCGAAAGCAGTTTCGTAGCGATAGGCAAGTGCGAAGGCGGAGTGGATGTCGCGCGCTATTTTTACGGCGAAACGGTAAAAAGATCGCGCCGCAAATACGGCGTCAAATCGGGCAAGCTCTATCCCTCCGACGTATACGCCCTGTGCCTGATGCTGTGTAAGCTCGGCTACGATCTCGCTCCAAAGCACTCCTTCGTGTTCATCGACGAAGGGCAGGACATATCCGAGGGCGAATATTACGTCCTCAAACACGTCAACGATCGCGCGCGCTTCAATGTTTTCGGAGACATGATGCAGAAGATAACCCCCTGTCGCGGGCTGTTTGACTGGTCTGCCGTGGAAGAGAAGGTCTATACCCTCAACCAGAATTACCGCAACACCAACCAGATAGTCGATTTTGTGGCGCGCGAGCTGAAAATAGACATGCAGTCCATCGGCTGCGACGGCTCCGAGATAGTCTGCCTTCAACCGCGCAAGGTGAGCGGCTGGCTCGCCCCCGTGAAGGGGCTGAAGGCCGTCATAACCTCGGAAGCGCGCCTCAAAGAGTTCGCAAGGAAAAATTATAACGTCATCCGCGAAACGGGAAAGATCTCGAAGTCCAGAATAAATCTCATGACGGTATACGAGAGCAAGGGCCTGGAATTTACAGCCGTCGCGGTGGCCGATTCGGATATGTCAGATAACGAAAAGTATATTGCATATACCCGTGCACTGAAGGAACTTGCCGTCATCCGCTGAGCGTTGTTTGCGGCATATATGCGCATGTAATTGCAAAACCGGCCCGTGCAGACGCCTGTGCGGGCTTCTGTTTTGCGGCCTCCCGCCGGCGCGCCTGCGGGGATAAACGCCGCAGGGCGGGTCAATAAATTGAAAAATATTTGTCGGCTTTTCCGTTTTTTTCGCCTATACCCTTGCAGGGTCGGCGGCCGATGGTGTATAATGGTTCAGAGGTGAAAAGTTAAATTATGGCAACCACGAAAAAAGCAAAGCAGCTTGCCGAAGCGATAGAGCTTGAAGGCGAGCTTTTAGACACCGTCAGTTATGCCACATATTATTGCCGCATGCCGCTGTTCACGGCGTTCAGGCTGCACAACCGCGGCGAAGAGGCAGTCTCCGACCTGACCGTGACGGTTTCGGGCAGCACGCCGCTCATTCTTCCGCGCACGGTGCAGGTAAGCGAACTCCCGCCGGAAAGCAGCGTGGAGGTCATGGTAGACAAGCTGCTCAACCCCAAATACCTTGCCGAACTCGAACAGCCCGAACCCTGCACCGTCACCATAACGGTCACGGGCGGCAAGGTAAAGGTGTGCGAACTTTCGGCTCCGGTAAGTTGCCTGCCCATAGATTTCTGGGGCGGGCTTTCGGGCAATGCCGAAATGCTCGCCTCGCTCGTCCGCCCGAGGATAGCCGACTGCCAGAAGATACTTGCCGAGGCGGGACTGCAACTTAAAACTTGGGGATATTCCTCGGAATGGAGCGGGTATTCCGGCAACGACCGCAACGCCGTGCGCGGCGCCGCGGCCGCCATATTCACGGCAATACACAGGCAGAACGTCGAGGCCGAGCCTCAGCAGCCCATGGACGGGGCGGTCAGCGCGGGCGCCATCACAAAGGTGATATCTTCAAAGTCCGCCACCCCGCTCGAAATGGCCCTTCTTTATGCCTCCTGCCTCGAGGCTGCCAGACTCAATCCCGTTGTCATCGTCGGCAAAGACAGTGTTGCCGCGGGCGTATGGCTGTACGAAAGCTGCTTCACTGCGACCGTGCAGGACGATATGCAGGTCATCGAAAAGTATATTCAGGACGGCGTGAACAACCTTGCGGTGTTCGACGTCAACGACCTGTTCTCGCACAAAAATGCCAGCTTTACCACCAGCCAGAGCCACTTTGCGTCACGTCTTAAACAGGGCGAATACGAGGCGTGCGTCGATATCAGGCGCTGCCGCATAGGCGGCGTGTTCCCCATACCCATCAAGGTAAAGCAGGGCGGCAGGTACGAGCTGCTCGGCGAAGCGCAGCTCTCTTACGACCAGAAGCCCGACGAACTCATCGACGCGGGTAAGTACGCGCTGGAAAAGAACGCCTCCAAGGAGCTTACGTGGCAGCGCCGCCTTCTGGATCTTTCGCTCAAAAACAATCTGCTCAATTTCAGGTACAGGCACGACTGCCTGCACATCGTTTCGGCGGACGTATCCGCCTTTATAAGCGGACTGGAAAACGGCGACAAGTTCAACATACTCCCGTATGCGGCGCCCATAAAGGACGCGGCGTATTTCGGGGGCAGCGCAAGCGTGCGCGCGCTCAAAGAGCTGATAGATATCGAGCTCTCATCCGGCGTGATCCGCACATACGAGGGTGCGTCCGCCCTCGGCGAAAACGCTTCGGCGCTCATACGCAAGGCGCGCACCGCGGAAGAGGAAGTGGGCGCCAACACGCTCTGCCTTGCGTGCGGCTTCCTTAAATGGAAACACAGCGACGAAACGGAGGTGAAGTACGCCCCCATAGCGCTCTTGCCGGTAAGGCTGCGCCGCACCCGCCAGCAGGGCGTAACGCTCGAAAAGGGCGAAGACCTCACGGTGAATACCACGCTGCTCGAATTTCTCAAACAGGAATTCGGCATCGACATACGCGGAATGGAGGGCAAGGGTCTCTCGGTGAGCGAGATGCTCGCGCTGTTCCGCTCCAAAACGGCGGACATAAAGGGCTGGGAGGTCACCGAGGACATCTACTGCGCCCAGTTCACGTTTGCCCGCTACGCGATGTGGAGCGACGTCAAGAACAATATCTCCCGCTATAAAAGCAACCCGCTCATTGCCAGCCTGCTCACCAACACCAACAAGCTCTCGGGCAACAAGCTCAGGGGCGAAAATGAAGATACCGCCGACCCCTGCGACATTCTGGTCCCGCTCCCGTGCGACAGTTCGCAGTTCGACGCGGTGGCGGAATCCTCCAAGGGCACCACGTTCGTGCTGCACGGCCCTCCCGGCACCGGCAAGAGCCAGACGATAACCAACATGATAGCCAACGCGCTCAGCAAGGGCAGGCGCGTGCTGTTCGTGGCGGAAAAACAGGCTGCGCTCTCCGTCGTGAAAAAGCGCCTGGACGATATAGGTATAGGCGACTTCTGCCTTGAATTTTCCACCGGCAGGACTGCCGACAAGGCGGCGATAATCAAGACGATAGAAAACACTCTCACGCTGCGCGACGACTATTCCGAAGAAAAGTTTACCGAAGAGGGCAGTGCGATCGCCGAAACGCGCGGCGAACTCGCCCGTCCCTATGCCGCACTGCATAAAAAGCGCAGGCTGGGCGTCTCCGTTTACGAGGGCATACTCTACTACCTGCAGAACAAGTCCGCACCCGAGCTTGTGAATATCGAGAGCACTTTCTACGACAGCCTCACCAAAGAGAAGCTGGAAAAGTGCGAAAAGATGCTTGTGGATGCGCAGATAGCGGCCAAGGAGTGCGGCGGCGTCTACCGCTCTCCGTTCGAAAACGTCAACATCACCGACTGTTCGGGCGACGTGAAGGACGCTGTGCAGTGCGCGGCGGAAGTAGTGCTTGCAGAGCTCAAGCACCTAAAAAATTACATGGGGCTGTTCCTCGATACCTTCAATCAGAAGATAAGCACCTTCACTTCGCGCAAACTCGAGGGCTTCATAAAGATAGTGTCCACCCTTCGCGACGGCACCCTCGACCAGTTTTTTGCATGCGACGAAGAGCAGTTCTATAAATTTTATAACGCCAACGTCCTGTACGACAACGTGTGCAAGCTCTGGTTCACGCGCTTCAATTCGCTGCCCGATATAGGCAGGTATGCGCCCGACCTTGAAAAGGAGCTCGACAACTGGGGCGAAAATTACCGCTCCTCGCGCACGGTGCTCGCAGTCATAAAGCGCATAAACAAGTGCGCCAAGGCGCGCATACCCGAAAAAGAGGAGCAGGAGTGGGTGAAGCGCGCGTACGAACTGTGGCAGGCGGAGGGCAGGATACTCAGGAACACTCCGCTTTCGCAGAACTTTACGGCGCTCGGCGGAGGAATAAACGAAAAGAAGAGGGAGGCGTTCTTAAAACCGCTCTACGAACTGCATCAGCTGTGCGCGCAGGTGTTCATGGACTATAACGCCGACGCCTTCAACAGCGTGTGCAACCATATAATGGGCGGATACGCAAAGCCGCTCATAAACGGAGTCATCGCCGCCGCGAAGTCCTTCATCTCCGCAAGGGAACATTTCAACAAGGTGACCGCGGCGGACAAGACTTTCTCCGCCGACGAGGATATATTCGAATACTACACCGCGAAGTGCGGCGCGCTCATCGACAACATTGACATGCTGCACGGCTGGTGCCGCTACAAGAACACCGCAAAGCAGCTCAACGACATGGGCCTCACATTCATCACCGACGCCATGGAGAGCGGCAGGATAAGCGGCGAGCAGATCCTCTCGTCCTTCCGCAAGAACATTTACCGCAACTTCGTCCAGACCAACATCCCCGCCGACGAAGAGCTTTCGCACTTCTCCGCCAGCATGCTCGACGAAAATGCGGCAAAGTTTGCCATGCTCACAGAGGAGTTCGCTGCCGCCACGCGCGCAAAGATAAGGCACGACCTTATCTCGCGGCTGCCCTCGCCCGATACCGAAGGGCCTCTCACGCTCGAACTCACTGCGTTCAGACGGCAGACGAGCGGCAATATAAACAGGATAAATCTGCGCTCGCTGTTTGCCGAGATTCCCCAGCTGCTCGGCGTCGCGGCGCCCTGCATGATGATGAGCCCCTTCACGGTGTCGCAGTATCTCGCGTCCGAGCCCGACCTGTTCGACATGGTAATCTTCGACGAAGCGTCGCAGATGCCCACATGCGAGGCCGTCCCCGCCCTTGCAAGGGCAAAGAGCGCCGTTATAGTCGGCGACCCCAAGCAGCTCTCGCCCACCACATTCTTCATGGCGCTCGGCCAGGACGAGGAGGAGATGGAGGCGGAGGATCTCGACAGCGTGCTCGACGACTGCCTTGCCCTCGGCATGCCTCAGATGCATTTAAGCTGGCATTACAGAAGCAAGCACGAAAGCCTCATAGCTTTCTCGAACATAATGTACTATTCGGGCAAACTGTGCACCTTCCCCTCGCCCGACGCGCTCGACAGCAAAGTAAAGCTCAACTACATTGCCGACGGCGTGTACGACCGCGGCGCCACCAAGTGCAACAGGCAGGAGGCCGACGCCGTGGTGAGCGAAGTGGTGCGCAGGTTAAAGGACGAAAAACTTCGCCGCTCGAGCATAGGCATAGTCACGTTCTCCACTCCTCAGCAGAACTATATCGAAAGGCTTCTTTCTAAGGCCATACAGGAGAACAGGCTGGAGGAGGCGGCCTACGAGCGCGACGAACCGCTGTTCGTCAAGAACCTCGAAAACGTTCAGGGCGACGAGCGCGACGTCATAATCTTTTCGGTATGCTACGGCCCCGACAGGATGGGCAAGATCTCGCTCAACTTCGGCCCGCTCAATCAGTACGGCGGCTGGCGCAGGCTGAACGTCGCCGTGTCGCGCGCAAGGGAAGAGATGCTCGTCTATTCCTCCATGCGCTATTCCATGATAGACCTCTCCCGCACCAACTCGCGCGGAGTGGCGGGGCTGAAGGCCTTCCTCGAATTTGCCGAAAAGGGGCGCACGAGCATCGCCGTAAAGAGCGACGAGATGATAATAAACAGGTCCGGCATAGGCAAGTATGTGGCTGCGGAGCTCTCCAACTACGGTTACGACTGCCGCTGCGACGTGGGTGTCTCCGACTTCAAGATAGACGTCGCCGTGGTCGATCCCAAGAACAAGCACAATTTCATCCTTGCCATTCTGTGCGACGGCGAAAGCCGGTTCTCCGTAAAGGATCGCACTGTGATGCAGGTGCAGACCTTAAAGCGCAACAACTGGAACGTCATCAGGCTGTATTCCATCAACTTCTTCAACAATCCCAAGCGCGAGATCAAAAAGATAAAGGAATACCTCGACAGGCTGTGCTCGGGCGGCAAGACCGTAGCATCGGGCTATAAGCGTCCATACCGCGCCGCAAAGCTCGAAGAAAAGCAGGTCGACGCCCAGTATATACTTTCCGGCGAACACGACGCCGAAATAATCAGGGCGATAAAAGCCGTCGTCGCCGCCGAAGAGCCCATCTCCGCCCCCTTCCTGATAAAGCGCGTGCTCTCCGCCTACGGCATATTCAAGCACGGCGTAAAGCTGGAAGCCAAGCTCAATTCCCTCATCGAAGGCTGCGGCTACCGTCATGCCGACATCTTCGGCACAAGGTACTACTTCCGCGCCGACAAATACTCAGCGTTCGACAGGTACCGCGTGGAGGAGGGCGTGCAGCTGCGCACCTCTGAAAGCGACTACACTCCCTATGATATAATCTCGCTGGTGAAGAGCATACTATTAAGCAAAGTGAGCATGTATTCCGACGAGCTCACCGCCGCCGTCCAGCGCGAACTCAAAGTGCCGCGCCTTTCGGACAGGTTTTCGGCGTTCATCAATTCCTGCATAGATTACGGCGCGTCGAAAGGCATCTTCGTGCGCAGCATTTCCGATAAAATTTCCCTTACCTGACAAGGCGGCCGCAGCGCTTGCACGCTGCGGCCTTTTGCCGTTTTAGCGAATATGAAAAAGTTGCTCAACGTGCGCGCGGCGGTGGTGCTGGCGTTCGCCATAGGCGCGGGTGCGGGTTTTGCCTACCTCTCGGCATATTACAGCGTGCCGCTGTGGTGGATGGTCGCCATCATCCCCGTCACCGCCGCATTCATAGTACTGTTCATAATAAGGCGCAGCACCGTCGGCATAGTCGTCGCGGTGCTCTCTGCCCTGCTGTTCTTATACGGTGCGCTCGGCGTCGTGTTCAGGCTGCGCTCTTACACCGATACTCCGCTGCCCGATTCGGCCGTGTGCCGTATCCGCGGCACGGTGTTCGAAAAGTCCCGCACGCAGAGCGGCGAATACATAAAACTCAGCGGCATCATCGCCGACGGCGTGCCTGTCGGCGGCTGCATGACCGTCTATCTCGGCGAGGATTACGGCGAATATGCCGAAGTGGGCTACGATGTGGAATTTTCGGGCGTCGTGTATGTTTACGAGTCCTTCGGATACGGCGAGGTCAACTCCGAGCGTCTGCTGCAGGATATCCGCTATTCGGCGTCACCGGTGGACGGGCTTGAATCGGAATACGGCTTTTCGCTGTTCGGCAGCATAAATTCTGCCGTGCGCGAACTCTATTTCGGCAATCTCAGTCCCGATACGGCGGCCATAGTCTACGCCATGTACACCGGCAACACCGACTATATAGAAACTTCCACCATGGACAGCTTCCGCTACGGCGGAGTGGCGCACGTCTTTGCAGTCTCGGGCATGCACATAGTGCTCGTCTACGGCGCGGTCAGCTTTGTTTTAAGGAGGCTGCGGCTGGGCAAGCTCCCCGCGGCGGCAATAAGCGTGCTGCTCGTCTTTTTCTATACGGGCATGTGCGGCTTCACTCTCTCGGCGGTGCGCGCCGCAATCATGTGCGCCGTCGCCGCGGCAGTAAGGCTGGCGTGCGGCAAGTACGACGCCCTCGCCTCGGTGGCGCTCGCGTTCGTCGCCGTTCTGCTTGTCAACCCGCTCAACATAATCTCCGTCGGCTTTCAGCTGTCGGTTGCGGCTGTCGCGGGCATAGCGCTGTTCTGCGCGCCGGTAACGCGCGCGCTCAAAAGGATAAGACTGCCCGGCGTGATAGCCGCTGCCGCCGCCATGACGCTCTCTTCGCAGATAGCGACGTTCCCTATCCTGCTCTCGTGCTTCGGCTACGTAAGCTGGGCGTCGCTGGCGCTCAACATCATCTTTGTGCCCGTTCTTTCGGCCATATTCACCGTCCAATTTGCATTCACGCTGCTGGCGTTCGTCATTCCGCCGCTCGCTCAGTTGCTCATATCTGCATTCGCCGTCCCCACCGAGGCGGTGACCGCCGCGCTTGTGACAATACGTGCCGAGCGCGCCCTGATAAGCGGGTTTACCTTCGGCGCGTTTGCCGTTCCATACTTTCTGGCGGTGTACGTCGTATCCGGCCACGTCAACATAAAGGTGCGTTTCCGCGTGCTCGTTGCGGGCGTTCTCGCCGCGGTGGTGGCCTCCGGCATAGGCCTTGCCAACTATATCCCGCCGGGCGGGGTAAGGATAACTGCCTCCGCGCGCGAAGGCAGTGCGGCGGTACTGCTCTCTACGCGCAGCGGCAGCGTGCTCGTGCTATCCGAAGAACCTTCCGCCTACGATATATCCGGCCTCGTCGGTGAAAACGGCGGCGGGAACCTCAGCGCAATGATAATTCTGGGCGGGTACGAAAGCGTGCTCGCCTATACGCGATCCGGCGTGGAGTGCTCCGATGTGTATGTGTGGCAGGACAACCTTCACTTTCAGCCCTATTCCGGCGTCACCGTGCACTACGAACGCACCTTTTCCGCAGCGGGCATCGAGTTTGAGTATTGCGGCAGCCACGACCTCGCGGCGTACGCCGGCGGCATAAGCATTGGCATAAGCTGCGGCGAAAATGTCATGCTCGAAAGCTGCGACCTGCTGTTTGCCGCCGCGGAGAGCCGTGCCTGCGAATACGGAACGGCGGTATATTTTTCCAAGGTCAATTCGCAGCTCAATTTATACGACTGCGGCGACTTGCAATTTGTCGCAAAAGATGGTAAAATGTATTCCATCGGCAACATATCCCGCAAGGGTGCGCTGCTCTGAGGTGTTTCGTGAAGTTTACAGAGCTTAAAAATTTCATAGCGGAGGGCGGCGACGGCATCTTTCTTCTGCAGGGGGAGGACGACTATTTTCTCTCCTCCGGCGAACACATGCTCAAAGCTGCATTTTTGCGCAATCCCGAACTCAACTTCGCCTCGTTCGACGGCGACTCCCTCAAGGGCAGGGCGATACAGGACCTCACCGACGCGCTCAGTGCCTATCCGTTCATGGCGGAAAAACGGGTGGTGAAGGTGAGCGGCTTTTACCCTTCGGAATCCGACTACGAAAAATACCTTAAAGATTTCTTTGCCGATTTTCCCGGGACGGCGCTGCTCATCATCGTCAACCGCGGCGGGAAAAAGGGCGCGTGCGACTTAAAGCGCAAGCACGGAGTAAATTACGTCGACTGCGGCAAGGCCGACGAGGAGACTGTCACCCGCTGGATATATCTCACATTAAAGCGTGCGGGCGTTGCGGCAAGCGCCGAAGTGTGCATGAACATAGCCCGCTGGTGCCTGTGCAGCATGGCGCGCGTGGCCACCGAGGTGAAGAAGATAATAATCTATAAGCAGGGCGGCGGCACGCTGACTGAAGAGGAGGCGGAGCAGCTCGTCTACAAGGACGCCGACTACCGCATATACGAAATGACCAACGCTGTGGCGGCGGGAAACTGCTCGGCTTTTTATGCGATAGCCGACGAACTGCTCTCTAAGGGCACGGATTGCATGGCGCTGCTCAACAGCTTGTTTTCGTACCTGCGCAATCTCTGCACGATATGCGATTCAGACCTCCCCGACCAGCAGCTCGCCTCTGCGCTAGGCATGAAGGAGTACGGAGTAAAGCGCTCGCGCGAGCAGGCGCGGCGCTTCGGTTTTGAGCGGGCGAAGGGGTTGTGCGGTGAAATATATTCCGCGATATCTTCGGTAAAGTGCGGCGAACTCACGCAGGAAAGCGCCTGGAAACTGATATGTTCGCGCATATTTTTTCCCGAAGGCTGAAATCGGCAGGAAAAAACGCTTTATTTTTTGCCGATAAAATTATATAATGTTGTGTATAAAACTTTGCGCAGGGCCCGTGTGCACGGCGCAGAGATAACTACGGGGGTCCGCATAAAGTGAATTGGAAGGATTTTGTTGAAAAGGTTCAGGCGTTCTGGAACGGCTTCGGTTCCAACGGCGTCTCTTACGTCATGGAGTTTATCTTCTTCGCCTTACTGTTCTACTACGTCTTCAAGGTTTTGCAGATCAACAAAAACTATAAATTTATCGTCATATTCCTTGTTGCGGTCGTCTGGTGCGGTTTTGCGTTCGCCTTTTCAAACAACATCGAATCGCAGTTCCTGCTCATCGTCATAATAATGCTGTCCATGCTCATATTTACGATGTATAACACCGAGATCAAGCGCGTGTTGCTCGACAGCATGGTAAAGGGCAAGGGCGACCGTCCCAAGCTGAGCGCCGGCGGCGTCGACGCCATCATAGACGAGATGGTGCGCGCGCTTCAGAACATGTCAAAGAACAACATAGGCGCGCTCATAGTTCTTTCAAACGAAAACCTGCCAGAAAATATCATCGAAAGCGGCACGGTTGTAAACGCCGAGATCTCCGCACAGATGATCGAAACTGTGTTCTATCCCAAGGCGCCCCTGCATGACGGGGCTATGATAGTGGAGGGCAACAGGATATATGCCGCAGGCTGCTTTCTGCCGCTCGCGCAGAGCGACAACCTTCCCAAGGAGATGGGCAGCCGCCACCGCGCCGCGCTCGGCGTAACGTCCGTTGCCAGCGTAACGGCGCTCGTGGTGTCGGAGGAGACGGGTATCATATCCATAGTAAAGAACGGAGCGGTCAAAAAGAAGTATGCCGATGCGGCAGACCTCAAAAACGCGCTCAGCGACTATTATTGGGACGACCTTGCGGCGGAGGCTAAGGAATGAAAAAATTCAGCGAATTCATAAAGAGTCTGTTCACGGAGTACCTGCCCATAAAGATTCTGGCAATAGTGCTTGCGGCGCTCACCGTGCTGCTCATAAACCTCAACTGAGGTTTTGCACCGATGACTGCAAAAGAAAGCTTGTTACCCGAAAGGGTGGTATATATCCCTGAAATACTGCTTCCGCAGACAGACGACATGTATGCGTGGGCGGTGAACGCATGCGACCAGTTCACAAGCGACGCGTCATACTGGCGGCAGGTCGAAGAGATCGCGCGCGGCAAACTCAGCGCGTATCACCTCATTCTGCCCGAAATATATCTTAAAGACGATCTTCCGCACCGCATCGGAAGGATAAACGCCAACATGCGCGAATATCTTTCGCGCGGCGTGTTCAGGCAGCTCCCTCCCGGTTTTATCCTCGTGGAGCGCACCCTGCCTTACGGCGTTCGTTCGGGCATAGTGCTGGGTGTGGATCTGGAATGTTATTCGTTTGACGGCACCGGCGATGCGCTCATACGCTCGACCGAGGCCACGGTCATGGACCGTCTTCCGCCCCGCGTAAGCGTACGCGAAGACGCCCCGCTTGAGTTGCCGCATGTAATGGTGCTCTACGACGATCCGGAAAACTGCGTGCTGTCCTCGGTGCGCAGGAGCAATGTGCTCTACGACTTCGACCTGAACATGGGCGGCGGGCATGTAAAGGGTACGTTCGTGGAAAATTCCGCACAGGTAAAAGACGCGTTCAATAAGCTGTGCCCCCGCGGCGGCATGCTGTTTGCTGCGGGCGACGGCAACCATTCCCTCGCGGCTGCGAAGCTGTGCTGGGAGCGCATAAAACCCGGGCTGGATGCCGCGCAGCGTAAAACTCATCCCGCGCGCTATGCGCTGTGCGAGGCGGTGAACATCTACGACCCTGCGCTCACGTTTCACCCCATACACAGGCTGGTAAAGACGGGCAATCCCGAAGATTTTGTCCGCGGCTGGGATATCAAAGGGGACGGCATGGCCGTGGTAGTCTGCGGCGGGAAGCGCGCGGAAGTGCCTTTCCCGCGCGATGTGCCCTCCGGGATCCGCATGCTGGACGACTACATAGAAAAGTTCGTTTCCGCCTTCGGCGGCGAGGCCGACTATATCCACGGCGACGGCGAGCTTGTCGCCCTTTCCCGCCGTGGGGTCGGTGTACTTGTGCCCCGGATAGAAAAAGAGGACTTGTTTCCGCTCATCGAGAGGGGCGGCAATCTGCCCAAAAAGACTTTTTCGCTCGGCGAAGGCCGCGAAAAGCGGTACTATATCGAAGCTAAACGCATAAAGTAAAATACATAGGGAATATACATATGGCTGTAAAGGTATGCAAATTCGGCGGCACGTCCATGGCCGACGGCAATGTCATGAACCGCGTGAAGTCGATAATCGACTCCGATAAAGACAGGAAATTCATAGTGGTCTCCGCACCCGGAAAGCGCTATTCGGGCGACGTAAAGGTCACCGACATGCTCTACGAGTGTTACAGGGAGGTGGAGGAGAAGGGCTCCTGCGGGGCGGCGTTCGCGCTCATACGCAACCGCTTCACCAGCATCGTCAAGGAGCTGAACATAGACTTCGACATAAGCTCCGTGCTCGACGAAACCGAGGTGCGCATCAACAGGGAAAAGAGCGAGGATTTCACCGCCTCGCGCGGGGAGTACCTTTCCGCAAGGGTGATGGCGGAGGTGCTCGGGGCAAAATTTATCGATGCCGAGGACGTCATCTTCTTCGATAAAAACGGCGCCTACGACGCCGAAAAGTCCGACAGGGCAATAAACGAGGCTCTCCGCGGCGCCGCGAGGGCGGTATTCCCCGGCTTTTACGGCAGGGGCGCGGACGGCAAGGTGAAAACCTTTTCCCGCGGCGGTTCCGACATATCGGGCGCTATAGTCGCAAGGGCGGTAAACGCCACCATATATGAAAACTGGACGGACGTGAGCGGTTTCCTCGCCTGCGATCCCAGGATAGTCGAAAGTCCCAGGCGCATAAAGGCGCTCTCCTACAAGGAGCTGCGCGAACTTTCGTATATGGGGGCAAACGTATTGCACAGCGAATCCATCTTTCCCGTGCGCAAGGCCAACATACCCATCCACATCCTCAATACCTTCCGTCCGGAAGACGACGGTACGCTCATCCTGCCAAGCGTCTACTATACACCCAGCGGCAGCATAGTCACCGGCATAGCGGGCAAGAAGGATTTCACCGTAATCTTCATCGAAAAGTCGCTGATGAACGCGCAGATAGGTTTCGTCCGCAAGGTGCTCTCCGTGCTCGAAAAGTACGGTGTGCCCGTCGAACATATTCCCTCGGGCATAGATACGATGTCGGTGGTGGTGGAGAGCGCCGCCCTCAAAGACGGCAAGCTCGAACTTATCCTGCAGGACATAAAGCAGGCCGTGCAGCCCGATACCCTCAGGGTCACCGAAGATATCGCGCTCATCGCCACCGTTGGCCACGGCATGTCCTCTTCGGTGGGCACCTCGGCAAGGCTGTTCAAGGCCATGGCGGAGGCCTCCGTAAACGTCAGGATGATAGACCAGGGTTCTTCGGAGCTGAACATCATAGTGGGCGTAAAGAATGAAGACTGCGAAAAGTGCATCAAGGCCATCTATCGCGAGTTTTTCGGGAACTGAATAAAAAAAGATATAAAAAAAAGCGGGTGGATCAGCCCGCTTTTTTTTATATCCTTGAATGCAATTGACGGGCATATATGCCGCGATCAATGCTTGAATCTGCGCTTTGCGGTGATGCTTTCTACGCTTATTTTCACGACTGCGGTGATATTCAGGGCGGCGCATTCGTGCGCGCTGTAGCCGTCAACTTTGCAGTGTTTCAAAAGCAGTTCGAGCCCGTGTTCCAGCTCGCTGCCGAAAACGCGCTCCGCTCTGCCGAAGGCTATCGCGCTCTCGTAATCGGCGGTGACGCTGTGTCCCGTGTCGGTATACCCGTGCAGCGTGTCCGCCTCTACGCACACTCTGCCGTCGCGCGCTATAAGGTCAAGTTTTTTGCCCTCTTTGGCGCAGTGGAAGTATATAAAAAGCCCGTCCGCCGTCTGCTCCCATCCGAACGATAGCGGCACGACGTAGGGGTAGGGTTCGTCGTGCATGGCCACCCTTATCGTGTCGCAGCCGTCGAGCAGTTTCAGTACTTCCGCATGGGCCGTTATCTCTCTGTCGCTCTTTCTCATGGGTCTTTCTCCCGTTTTCGTTTTTTATGATTATACTGCGGCAAAGCGCCGCTGTCAATCACGCGCGGACAGCAGCTTCATATAATACAGTATGACTCTTAGCTTGTGCATGATAGTTAAGGACGAGGAACTTACCCTCGCCCGCTGCCTCGGCTGTGTGCAGCCCTTCGCCGACGAGATTGTGATAGTCGATACCGGTTCTTCCGACGGCACCGCCGTGGTCGCCCGCAATTATACGGAAAAGGTGTTTTCATTTGCGTGGTGCGACGACTTTTCCGCCGCACGCAATTTCTCTTTTTCCAAAGCTTCGTGCGACCTTGTGATGTGGCTGGACGCCGACGACGTAGTGGCCGAAGAGGACGTGCGCAGGATCTGCGCGCTGAAAGACGAAATGGAAAATTACGACGTGGCAATGTTGCTCTACGCTGCGGCGTTCAGCGGCGGCAGGCCGGCGTTCGAATACTACCGCGAGCGCATTTTCAGGCGTTCGTTCGGGTTCGAGTGGAAGGGCGCCGTGCACGAGGCTGTAGAGCCGCGCGGCAGGATCGTGTGGTCTGACGCCGTCATCCGCCACGAAAAGGTAAGGCCGCCGCAGCCGATGCGCAACCTCCGCATCTATCAGGGTCTCATCGCCTCAGGCAAACCGCTTGCTCCGCGCGACCTGTTTTATTATGGCCGCGAACTCTATTTCAACAACATGCACGCCGAATGCGCCGCCGTGCTCGAACGCTACCTCGCGGGCGAAGGGTGGGAACAGAACAGGGCGGAAGCCTGCCTTACGCTCCATGCCGCCTATTCGGCCCTCGGCGATCAGGATCGCGCCGTCGCCGCCCTTTTAAGGAGCTTTTCGGTAAGCGCGCCCGACAGCCGCGCCTGCTGCATGCTCGGCGAAAGACTGCTCGAAGCGGGCAATCTCGCCGCCGCAAAATTTTGGTACGAAACTGCCATGCGCCTCCCGCGCGATCTTAAAAACGGCGCCTTTTTTCAGTCCGATTATTGCGACTTCATTCCCTGCATGCAGCTGTGCGTCATAAATTACCGCCTTGGCGACGCGGCCGCCGCGGAGCGCTTCAACGGGCTTGCGGCGGAAATAAAGCCCGACGACGAAAGGGTCGTTCAGAACATGCACTTTTTCCGTTCGCTCAAAGGCGGGAAGCTCTGAATCGGGCAGTCTTGTCTGCAGGGTGAAACTTTTGTGGCCGTATCCGGTGCTGTCGTCGATTGTTGCGACAGAGAGCGGCGGCGCAGTGCTTGAACTGCGCCGCCGCTAGTATAAGGGGGGGGAGCACCTGAAAGGCGCTTTTTTGTCTGGAGCAGGTGACGGGAGTCGCACCTTGAGCGGACGCGCACGGAAAACAGCGGATGACCGCTGTTTTGTCGTCGGTGGAGACCTCCGACCTGCGGCAACAAAGTTGCCTTGCCTCCCCCCGACTCCCGTATTCGATAAATTCCAAACAAAAAAGCGCCCCAAGGCGCTTTTTTGTCTGGAGCAGGTGACGGGAGTCG